>NZ_JASONC010000009.1:0-83112 GCF_030217065.1 Corynebacterium sp. UMB4614 | reverse complement strand
TTGCTCCCCCAGCTGGATTCGAACCAGCAACCACTCGATTAACAGTCGAGTGCTCTGCCATTGAGCTATGGGGGAATATGCCATCTTGGCAACGAATAGACACTCTACCCAGCAAGCCTATAAGCACCAAATCAGCAGGTCAGGGCACCAATATCGTCTTTAAGGGTGCGGTGTGGTTCAATGACCTGGTGGCGGGACCATAGCTCAGTCGGTTAGAGCCGCGAACTCATAATTCGCTGGTCGCGGGTTCGAGCCCCGCTGGTCCCACAAAGATCATCCGCCGCCCGTGAGAGGCGGCTCCCCCGGCGGGGCTGGGCCCACGAACGAGACCCTACCCGCCGGGGTTTTCGCATCCTTCACCCCGGACGTTAGGGCTAGCCGGTAAAGCGGGCAGCTAGCGAGTGAAGCGCGCGATCGCCTGGGAGACCTCCTCCAGCTTCTCCTCCACCGCCTCGTCCGAGGTTCGGGCTGCCTGCACCACGCAGTGGGCCATGTGCTCCTCCAGCAGCACCAGCCCCACGCCCTTGAGCGCAGACTGCAGTGCTGCGATCTGGGTGAGCACGTCGATGCAGTACTCCTCTTCGGCGACCATCCGCTGCACACCGCGCACCTGACCTTCGATGCGCTTCAGCCGCGCGATCAGCTTGGCCCGGTCGCCGTGGCCGCTGAGCGGCTTCTCGCTGTGATCGACCTTGCCGTTGGCCACAGGCTCGCTTTGTTGCGACGCGTGGCAGTCGCGTGTGGTCGCCGCCTTCGAATTCTTCACGCGCTTAGTTCTCCTCGACCTCAGGCTGGATGGACTTGAAGCCACGCAGTCGCAGGCTGTTCGAGACCACGAACACACTGGACAGTGCCATGGCCGCACCCGCCAGCATCGGGTTCAGCAGGCCGAAGGCGGCCAGCGGGATCGCCGCGACGTTATAGGCGAAGGCCCAGAACAGGTTCATCTTGATGGTGCGCAGGGTCTTGCGCGACAGGCGGATGGAGTCCACCACCGCGCTCATCTCGGCGCGCACGAGCGTGATGTCCGCGGCCTCGATGGCCACGTCCGTCCCCGTACCCATGGCGATACCGAGGTCCGCCTGGGCCAGCGCGGCGGCATCGTTGACGCCATCGCCAACCATCGCCACGCGCTTGCCTTCGGCCTGCAGGTCCTTGACCGCGGTGACCTTATCGGCGGGCATCACGCCTGCCCGCACGTTGTCGGGGTTAATCCCCACGAGGCCAGCGACCTCACGTGCGACCTGCTCGTTGTCACCGGTGACCAGCATCGGTTCCAGGCCCAGCTCCTCGAGCTGAGCGATGGCCTCCGCGCTGTCCGGCTTCACCGCGTCCTCGACGGCGACCGCACCAGCCAGCTGACCGGCGACGAGCACCGGAACCACGGTGCCGCCCAGCCCGCTGCGCTCGACGATCTCGGCGCCAACGGTGGTGCCGTCGGAGGTCTCGAAGCCGCGTCCGACCTGAACGGTCACACCGTCGACGGTGGCGGTCACGCCACGCCCCGGGACGGACTCGAAGTCCTCCGCTTCGGGCAGTTCGCCGCCGATCTCCGTGCGGGCACGCTCGGCGATCGCCTGGGCGATCGGGTGCTCGGAGTGATTCTCCACCGCACCGGCAATGCGCCACAGCTCCGCCTCGGTGATCCCGACCTTGCCGGAACCATGCGCGATCGAGTCCGCAGCCGGCGCGAGCCAGGCCTCGGTGGCCGTCATCTCGCCGGTCGTGATGGTGCCGGTTTTGTCCAGAATGATGGCATCCACGCCACGGGTCTGCTCCAGGGTCTCCGGCCCGCGGATCAGCACGCCCATCGAAGCGCCCCGGCCCGTACCGACCAACAGCGCGGTCGGGGTGGCAAGGCCCAGCGCACACGGGCAGGCGATGATCAGCACTGCCACGGCCGAGGCCATCGCGGCACCCACATCACCCGTGATCAGGAGCCAGGCGACCAACGTGATGACTGCAAGGGCGATGACCACCGGCACGAACACCGCGGACACCCGGTCGGCCAGCCGCTGCACATCGGCCTTGCCGGATTGCGCCTGCTCCACCAGCTTGGCCATCTGCGCCAGCTGGGTATCGGAGCCCACACGGGTGGCCTCAACGATCAGTCGGCCCGATGCGTTGACGGTCGCGCCCGTCACCCCATCACCCGGGGCGACCTCCACCGGCACGGATTCGCCGGTCAGCATGGACTCGTCCACTGCGGAGCTTCCCGCCACCACTCGCCCGTCCGTGGCGATCTTTTCGCCCGGGCGCACCACAAAGTACATACCCTCAGCCAGCTGGCCGATCGGGATGCGGCGCTCGTTGCCACCCTGGGCGTCATCGACGACGGCAACATCCTTTGCACCCAGCTCACTCAGCGCACGCAGCGCCTCGCCAGCACGATGCTTCGCGCGCTTCTCGTAGTAGCGCCCCGCCAGGACGAACATGATCACGCCCGCGGCGACCTCGAGGTAGATATCCCCCATCGGGTCGCTGTGGGCATTAAACAGGTTCCAGGTGTGGCTCATGCCTGGCTCGCCAGCGCTGCCGAAGAATAGCGCGACCAGCGACCACAGGAACGCTGCCCCCGTGCCCACCGTGATCAGGGTGTCCATCGTCACCGCGCCGTGCTTGATGTTCAGCCAGGTGGCGCGGTGGAACGGGTAGCCCGCCCACACGATCACGGGCGCGGCCAGCGTCAGCGAGAGCCACTGCCAGTTCGTGAACTGCAGGTTCGGAATCATGGCCAGCACGATCACCGGGATCGCCAGCCACAGGGATCCGATCAGGCGGTTGCGCAGGCCCTCCAGCTCACGCTCTGCCGCCTGCTCCGCCGGGGTTTGGGACGTCGGTTCGCCCCCAGGCTGGGCCGCGTCCGCCGCCCCTTGTTCGCCAGCCCCGCCCTGCGGGTCACCGGCAGCAGGCTGGGAAGCCAGCGGCTGCGAGAGCTGGGCCTCGTAGCCCATGTCCGCGATGATCTCCCGGATCTGCTCATCAGTCACCGCCTCGGCGGCACCGTCCTGCTCGACGTGTGCTTTCTCCGTGGCGTAGTTGACGGAAGCGGTCACCCCGTCGAGCTTGTTGAGTTTGCGCTCGATCCGGTTCGCGCACGAAGCGCAGGTCATGCCAGTGATCTGGTAGTCCAGGTCGAGAACTGGCTGGGTAGCCCCGCCGGTGTCCATTCGGGCAGGCGAACCCGTGCCGGTGCCCACCTCGGCAGCTGAGTGATCCTGTTGTTGAGACAAGTTTTCCATCTCCTTTCCACCCCAACCCTATACCCCCTGGGGGTATTCGGCAAGGGGTTCCACAGTGGCACGGTAAAACGCAAAAAGATGCACCAAAGACGAGGAAAAGGGGCCGCGGGAAAACTCCCACAGCCCCTCGACCGAGACCCCTGAGGCCCCAATCCAGCACACTAGTAACCGCGCTTAATCCACTCCTCCAGGTGCGGGGCCTCGTCCCCGATGGTGGTGGAATCGCCGTGGCCGGTGAGCACCTTCGTCTCCGCCGGCAGCGTCAGCAGCTTCGTCTTGATCGACTCGATGATCGTGTCGAAGTCCGAGAAAGACCGGCCCGTCGCGCCCGGACCACCGTTGAACAGCGTGTCGCCGGAGAACAGCACGCCCGCGTCCGGCACGTAGAACACGCAGCAGCCCGGCGAGTGCCCCGGGGTGTTCATCGTCTTGAGCTCCACGCCGCCTACCTCGAAGACGTCGCCGTCGGCCAGCTCCTTCGGCTCCAGGTCCGGGTAGCTCTGGTCCCAGAGCACGCGGTCCGCCGGGTGGACGAAGATGTCCGCGCCGAAGATCTGGGAAAGCTCCGGCGCCACGGTGATGTGGTCATTGTGCGCGTGGGTGCACAGGATAGCCCTGACCTCGCGGCCGTCGACCGCCTCCCGGATCGGGTCCAGCTCGTGGGCGGCGTCGATGATGTAGCACTCCTTATCATCACCGATGACCCAGATGTTGTTCTCCACGTCCCACTCGCCGCCATCCAGGGCGAAGGTGCCGTTGGTGATCACGCGGGTCACGCGCAGCTTCTCGCCTGCACCAGAGAGCTGACCTGGGGAAATAATGTCGGTGATCGCGTTATCGCTCATTGTTCTTCTCCTTCATTGGGGTGCCAGTACCCCGGCAACACAGCGCTGCGAACCCCGCAGCAAGGGGTTTTAAGAAAACTCCACCACGGAGCGCATGACCTCGCCGCCCCGCATCTTCTCGAAAGCGGCCTCCACGTCCGCGATGCCGATGCGCTCGTCCACGAAGCGGTCGAGCGGGAAACGGCCCTGGCGGTAGAGGTCGATATAGGTCGGGAAGTCCCGCTCCGGCAGGCAGTCGCCGTACCAGCTGGACTTCAGGGCGCCACCGCGGGAGAACACGTCCAGGAACGGCAGCTCCAGCGTCATCTCCGGGGTCGGCACGCCCACCAGCACCACGCGGCCAGCCAGGTCGCGGATGTAGAAGGCCTGCTTGAAGGTCTCCGGGACTCCCACCGCATCCACGGCGACGTCCACACCAAAACCGCCCGTGAGCTCCTGGACCTTTTCCACCAGCTCATCGGTGGACAGGCCGCGGGAATTGATGGTGTGCGTCGCGCCGAACTCTTCCTTCGCGCGCGTGAGCTTATCCTCGGAGATATCGATCGCGATGATCGTGCTGGCTCCGGCGACCTCGGCACCAGCGACGGCAGCCATGCCCACGCCACCCAGGCCGATGACGGCGATGGACTCGCCGCGCTGGATCTCGCCAGTATTCACCGCCGCACCCAGGCCGGCCATCACGCCACAGCCCATCAGACCCGCAGCCGCCGGGTCCGCCTCCGGGTCCACCTTGGTGCACTGACGCTCATGGACCAGGGTCTTCTCCGCGAATGCACCAATGCCCAGGGCGGGCTCCAGCTCGGTGCCATCGGTCAGCGTCATCTTCTTCGAAGCATTGAAGGTATCGAAGCAGTAGTGCGGCTGGCCCTTCTTGCAGGCTCGGCACTCGCCGCACACCGCGCGCCAGTTCAGGACCACATAATCGCCGACGGCGACGTGGGTGACGTCCTCACCGACCTCCGAGACCACACCCGCAGCCTCGTGGCCCAGCAGGAAGGGGTAGTCGTCCGTAATGCCACCGTCGCGGTATGCGAGGTCGGTGTGGCAGACGCCGCAGGCCTGCACCTGCACAACCACATCGTTCGCGCCCGGGGCGGGAATCTGAATATCCACCAGCTCCACCGGGTCGCCCTTGCCGCGCGAGACCACTGCCTTAACGCTCTGAGTCATGCTTTCCTCCTGCTGTGTCTAAATTTTTGGCGCCACCGCTGCCACGTTCCGTCATTTTTAGGACGTCAAACCCGCAGCGGGGCGCTGACTTGCACTTTCCATTGTGGCATAAGTTCCGCGGGTGCGCCCCGGGGGCTGCTGCGCGGGTAGTATGTGGGCCCCTCGCACTCGGGCGAAGCTGATTCCCGCGGCGGGGTTATGACGTAGACTAGGCTTTCACAGCTCCACCGCCGCCGACGAACATCCGGGCAGGCGGTGGCCGAGTGCACACCACGTTTGGGAGGGCTTGAACTTCATGATCCAGTTCGTTGTCGGGGCCGCAGCCGGCTATCTGATGGGAACCAAGGCCGGGCGTCGCCGTTACGAGCAGATCCGGCGCGGCTATGAGACCGCGATCAACTCTGAGGTCGCCCAGTCCGCGCTCCGTGCCAGCCGCAAGGCGCTGGCCAATCGCCTGGACCCGGACCCGCGCATGCACGAGGTGCGCGACCTGAACGCCAGCACCCGAAGCTCGCTGGCCGATGGTCACAGCATCGTCGAGCCGGACGACGCCCACCCCAATGACCGTCCGCTACGCTCCGCGTCCGAGTTCAAGCGCCCCCGCTCCCCCAAGAAGCCCCGCTAGGGCTCGCTAGAGCTAGGGTCTCGTCCCTCTTCCGCTGCTCGCCGGCCGCTTCACCGCCGGCGTTGACCCGCCAGCTGAGTGCCCGTCGTACAGCCCAGGAGCGGCGGGCGGCTTAGTTACCGAAGGTGAATTCCCCGTAGGCGTTGGCCCGCTCGTTGAGCGAGCGCCGGTACTTCTCCAGCGCGGTGAGGTCGGCGAAGGTGGCCATATAGGCCTCCTTGTCCTCGTCCGGCCGCATCCGCTGCATCTGCGCGCGCAGCTCAGCAACCTCGTTGCTCACCCAGCGTTCCTGCATCCGGGCCATGATCGCCGAGGCATAGTACGGCAGCCGCTCCTGCTGGCACTGCAGGTCCTCCACCGCGAGTTCCGAGACCACGGCCTGCCCCATCGCATCCGGCACGTTGTTACTCACCGCGTCCAGCCACCCCGAACCGGACTTGGCCTGGGCGGCACCACCAGCCGCGGCCATCGCATTGACGATCGCGATATACGTCGGGTGCAGGAAACTCTCCGGCGGCATGAGGTCGAAGATCTGCCCCGCCAGCTCCGGCTCCTGCAGCCCCAGCTTTAGGACTTCGCGGATACCCAGTAACAACTCGTCCTTCGGGTCCGGGCGCTCCATGCCCGCCACGACCCGCAGGTGACCGCCGGAATCCTCTCCGCCAGGAACACCGCCCTGGTTCGCCGCGCCCGGACCTGCTGGAGCGGCACCCTTCGCGAGCCGTTCCCGGCGCGCCGCCCCGCGCTTGAGCTCCAGTTTCGGCTTCTCCGTCCGGCCGCGCCGGGCCTCCTCGCGCACCTGGGCCACGATGTCGTCCGGGTCGTCGAAACCCACCCAACCGGCGGCCTGGCGGGAGTACTCGTCGCGCAGGGCGTCGTCCTTAATCCCGGCGAGCACCGGGATGATCCGCCGCATCGCGTGGATACGGCCATCCACGGCGGCGGTGTCGTAACCCTCCAGCAGGGTGCGGATCACGAACTCGAACATGGGGATGCGGTTGGAGACCAGCTCCCGCACCGCCTCGTCGCCGCGTTCCAGGCGGATATCGCAGGGATCCTGGCCGCCCGGAGCGACGGTGACATAGCTGCGGCCGGTGAACTGCTGGTCCCCTTCGAAAGCGCGCAGCGCGGCCTTCTGGCCGGCCTCGTCGCCGTCGAAGGTGTAGATGATCTCGCCGCGGAAGTAGCGGTCATCCAGCATGAAGCGCCGCAGCATCGCCAGGTGCTCGGAGCCGAAAGCCGTGCCACAGGAGGCCACCGCGGTGTCCACTCCCGCGGCGTGCATGGCCATGACGTCCGTGTAGCCCTCCACCACCACGGCCTGGTGCTTCTGCGCGATGCTGCGCTTGGCTTGGTCAATACCGAAGAGCACCTTGGACTTCTTGTACAACAAGGTTTCCGGGGTGTTCATATACTTGCCCAGCTTGTCGTCCTCGAACAACTTACGGGCGCCAAAACCAATGACGTCACCTGCCACCGAACGGATCGGCCACAGCAGACGGCGATGGAAACGGTCGATCGGCCCCTTGGATCCCATGCGGGATAGGCCAGCGGCCTCCAGCTCCTGGAACTCGAAGCCCTTGCGCAGCAGATGCTTGGTGAGGGTGTCCCAGCCGGGCGGGGCGTAGCCGCAGCCGAACTGATCCACATGCTCCTGGGTGAAGCCGCGGTCGATGAGGAACTGACGGGCCACATCCGCACCCTGGGCGTCCGAGGCGAACTGCTCCCGGTAGAATTCGAAGGCCGCCTTATTCGCCGCGATCAGCCGCTGGCGGGTGCCGGGCTTCTCCCGCCTCCCCGGGCCGCCGCCCTCGTAGTTGATGCGGTAACCGATGCGCTCGGCGACCTGCTCCACGGCCTCCGGGAAGGTCAGGTGCTCCATCTTCATGAGGAAGCTGAACACGTCCCCGCCCTCGCCGGTGGAGAAGCAGTGGAAGTAGCCCTTATTCGGGCGGACGTGGAAGGACGGGGTCTTCTCATCCTTGAAGGGACTCAAGCCCTTCATGGAATCGACGCCACCGGGCGTGAGCTGGACGTACTCCCCCACGATCTCTTCGATCGGCGTCGCCTCGCGAATCGCCTCGATGTCCCGCTCCGGGATCCTGCCCTTACCCATAAGGGACATGCTAATACACCCGCCAGACAAGGGATGTGGCCGAGCGGAACGCCCATTCGCCAGACAAAACCGGCCCGGCTTTTTAACATAGGTTCCCTGACATACTTATTTGCCACGATGTTTACCCATCGTGTGCACCACAGACTCGGGAAGGTAGGTCGGCATGACCGCAACCCACTACGACGTCCTCATCATCGGCTCCGGTTTCGGCGGCTCCGTCACCGCCCTGCGCCTCGTCGAGAAGGGATACAAGGTCGGTGTTTTAGAGGCCGGCAAGCGCTACGCGGACAAGGACTTCGCGAAGAACTCCTGGCACCTCAAGCAGTTCCTCTGGGCGCCCGCGATCGGCTGCTACGGCATCCAGCGCATCCACCTGCTGCGCAACGTCATGATCCTCGCCGGCGCGGGTGTGGGCGGTGGTTCGCTGAACTACGCCAACACCCTCTACCAGCCCGAGGACGAGTACTTCCGCAATAAGCAGTGGGCACACATCACCGACTGGAAGGACGAGCTGACCCCCTACTACGACCAGGCACGCCGCATGCTTGGCGTGGTCACCAACCCCACCATGACCCCGGCGGACAAGCTGTCGAAGCAGACTGCCGAGGAACTCGGGGTGGGCGATACCTTCCGCATGGCACCGGTGGGCGTATTCTTCGGCGAGAAGGTCGGGCTCGAAGGCCAGCCGAAGGAAACCGTGGACGACCCCTACTTCGGTGGTGCAGGCCCGCAGCGCACCGCCTGCCACGAGTGCGGCGAGTGCATGACCGGCTGCCGCCACGGGGCGAAGAACACCCTGCTGAAGAACTACCTCTACCTCGCCGAGAAGGGCGGCGCCGAGGTCCACCCGCTGACCACGGTCACCGACATCACCCGCATGCCGGGTGGTGGCTGGAACGTGGATACGAAGGCCACGGGAGGCCTGCTGGGCAAGAAGAAGACCCGCCGCTTCACCGCGGACAAGGTCGTCGTCGCTGCGGGTGCGTGGGGCACCCAGAACCTGCTGCACCGGCAGAAGGTCAACGGCAACCTGCCACAGCTTCCGGACTCCCTCGGCACGATGACCCGCACCAACTCCGAGGCCCTGCTCGGCGCGCAGTTCAAGAAGTACGACCCGGAGTGGGATTTCTCCGAGGGCGTGGCCATCACCTCCAGCTACTTCCCCGCCCCGGATACCCACATCGAACCAGTGCGCTACGGCAAGGGCTCGAACTCCATGGGCCTGCTGCAGACCCTCATGACCGACGGCGATAAGCTGCGCCCCCGCGTGCTCGAGTTCCTCCGCCAGCTGGTTCTCCAGTTCCGCCAGATCCCTCGCCTGGTGAACCTGCGCCGCTGGTCGCAGCGCACGGTGATCAACCTGGTGATGCAGTCCCGCGATAACTCGCTGACCACCTACCCGCGCACGCTCGGGAAGTTCACCTGGCTGACCTCCAAGCAGGGCACCGGTGAGCCGAACCCGAGCTGGATCCCGGATGGGAACAAGGCCACCCGCATCCTGGCCTCCCTGCGCAAGGGTGGCCTGGCAGGCGGGGTGTGGTCCGAGGTGGTCGATATTCCGCTGACCGCCCACTTCCTCGGCGGTTGTTCAATCTCCAGCTCCCCGGACGACGGCGTGGTGGATCCCTATCACCGCGTGTGGGGGCTGCCGGATCTCTTTGTGGTCGACGGCTCGTCCATGGCCGCCAACCCCGGCGTGAACCCTTCTCTGTCCATCACCGCCAACGCGGAGCGCGCCGCTGCGATGTGGCCGAATAAGGGCGAGGAGGACCCGCGGCCGGAGCAGTCCGAGGGCTATCAGCGCATCGAGGCCGTGGAGCCGGCCTCCCCGATGGTTCCTGCCACCGCCCCGGCCGCGCTGCGTCTGCCGATCACCCCGGTGGGCAACTAGCCCCACCCAGCCCGGTATAACTGGCTGTTATGGCGCAGAAGAACAACGGTCCTAAAGCTGGTAAGTACGGAACGGTCGGCGGCGTGGTCGTCGCCCTGGCGCTGGCCGGGGCGAGCCAACTCGGTCTCTTCGGCGATGACGATAACGCCGGTGGCGGCCAGGGTGACAGCTCCCAGTCCGGCCAGTCCTCCCACGCCTCTCAGCAGAACCCGGGCGCGGATAGCGCTGCGGGTTCCGAGTGCGCGGTGGACACCCTGCCGGAGGAGGCCCGGGAGCAGATCGAGGACATTCTTACCGGCGCCCCCTCCGACGACGGCCCGCACGACGGCAAGCACTTCGGCAACTACGAGGGCCTCCTGCCGAAGGAGAAGTCCAGCTATTACCGCGAGTACACCGTCAAAACCCCGGGCCTGAATCACCGGGGCGAGCGCCGCCTCGTCGTCGGCGGTGGCACGGAGACTGACCCTGAGGTCTGGTACTACACCTCCGACCACTTCGAAAGCTTCTGCGAGATCCCCGACGCCGAGGATTAACGCGAAGAAACCACTATGCCCACGCCGCGCTGATACCGGCAGCGGAGGCGTCCAAGCGCTCCAGCCGGGATTCGGTGAGCGAGGCGACCTGGTCGATGACCACGCGTCGGCGCTCCACCTCGGTGGCCGCGTTCTCGTACCAGAGCCGGAAGACCGGATCCAGCGCCCCGGCACCGCCCCGGGCCAGGAACTCCGTGACGCGGAAGATGCGCTCCCGCTGCCGATCCTGCTCCGCTAGGTGCAGCTTCTCGTCCATCACATAGAGCACGGCGATGGACTTCAGCAGCGTGACCTCGGCCTTGACCTCCGCGGGAATGACGAGGTTCGCCGCATAGCGGCCCAGCGGTCCGGTGCCGTACTCCCGACGGGTCGCGGTAACCACGGCCGTCACAAAGCGGCTGACCAACTCCGAAGTCATCGATTTCAGCGCGACCAAGTCCTGCAGGCTGTGGCGGAAGTCCGCGGCCCGGGAGACCACCGGCATCTGCCGCAGCCGGTCCGCCGCCTCCAGCAACTCCTCGGGTTCCCCGCCGAAGTGGTGGGCTCCCTTGTCCGCGAGTGCTGCCAGCTCCACCAGGTCCCACAGCACACCCAGGGTGATGCGACCGGAGAGCATGCCATCCTCGACGTCGTGGACGGAGTAAGCAACATCGTCCGACCAGTCCATAATCTGCGCCTCCAGGCACTGCTCCCCGTCGGGCGCGCCCTGACGGGTCCACTCCAGGATGTGCAGGTCGGACTCGTAGGCACTGTACTTGCGGCGCGGAGAGCCGTCCGGGGCGGTCGGACCCCACGGGTATTTGCAGGCCGCATCCAAGGCGGCGCGGGTGAGGTTCAGGCCATAAGACGTGCCGTCGGCCCCAAGGGTCTTCGGCTCCAGGCGAGCCAGGATGCGCAGCGTCTGCGCGTTGCCCTCGAAGCCGCCGATGCTAGCCGCGGCCTCGTCCAGGGCGCGCTCACCGTTGTGGCCATAGGGCGGGTGGCCGATGTCGTGGCTCAGCCCCGCCAGATCCGCGAGGTCGGGGTCCGCGCCCAGGGTCTTGCCGATGCCGCGGGCAATCTGGGCGACCTCCAGGGAGTGCGTCAGCCGGGTGCGCGGGGTATCCCCTGACCCCGGCCCCACGACCTGCGTCTTATCGGCCAGGCGGCGCAGCGCCGCGGAGTGCAGGACGCGCGCCCGGTCGCGGTCGAAATCCTCCCGGCCATCCGGGACCGATCCCTCCAGCCCCAGGGTCTTCGGTGCGACGGCATGACGGCGCGCGCAGTCGTGCTCCGTGTACTGATACCGCTGCATCTCGCGCTCCGTTAGTCCTGTCTCCGTCCCCGTGGGAGGTCGTTACCAGGTGCCCCGCACCGGCAGAACCACCCCAGCCCACGGGGCGTTTAGCCCCTAGATGCTGCCGACGTTGCCCTCGGCGAAGAAGTGGTGGCCCGGGCGGCGCACACGGCCCTGCACCGGCGGCAGCATCGAGTACTGGTCGTAGGTCGCGCGGTCGTAGTCACGCTGCCAGTCGTCCGGAGCCTTGCCTTCCAGCAGGCTGCCCGGCTCGAGCCACGGGTAAAGATCCTCGTACGGGCGGGCCTGGGTCTGGTCCACGCGGCGCACCAGGTGGCCGGGGCCCAGCTGGCTGACGTCATGCATACCCATGGCTCCCAGAATGCGGGTGGCGGACTTCAGCGTATTGCGGTGATAGTTCGCCACGCGCTCGGCCTTGCTGTCCACGTCCAGGCCGCGGGCGAGCCACGGGTTCTGGGTTGCCACACCAGTCGGGCAGGTGTTGTCGTGGCACTTCTTGGCCTGGATGCAGCCTGCGGCCATCATCATGCCGCGGGCGGACATCGTGAAGTCCGCGCCGATCGCAAGCCGGCGGATGATATCCGCGCCACCGACGACCTTGCCGGCCGCGCCGACGGCGACCTGGTCACGCAGGCCCGTGCCCACCAGTGCGTTGTGGACGATCATCAGGCCCTCGGTCAGCGGGGTGCCCACGCGGTCCAGGAACTCCAGCGGCGCGGCGCCCGTGCCACCCTCAGCACCGTCGACGGTGATCCAGTCCGGGGCGGTCTTCGCCTTGAGCATCGCCTTACACAGAGAGAGCACCTCGTGGCGGGAACCCACGCAGAACTTGATACCCACCGGCTTGCCATTGGCCAGGCGGCGCAGCTTCTTGACGAAGTGCATCAGCTCCAGCGGGGTGTCGAACTCGGAGTGCCACGCCGGGGAGAGGCAGTCCTGCCCCTCCTCGATGCCACGGGCCTCGGCGATCTCCGCGGTGACCTTGTGGCCCGGCAGCATGCCGCCCATGCCCGGCTTCGCGCCCTGGCTGAGCTTGATGAGGATGCCCTTGACCTCCGGGTAGTTCGCCTTGACGCGGAACTGCTCCGGGTCGAAGTGGCCGTCCTCGGTGCGGCAGCCGAAGTAGCTGGAGCCGATCTCCCAGATCAGGTCCGCGCCGTACTCCAGGTGGTACTTGGTCAGCCCACCCTCGCCGGTCTCCTGGATGAATCCGCCCATCGCCGCGCCCTTGTTCATGGCGAGCACAGCGTTGGCAGACAGGGAGCCGAAGGACATCGAGGAGATGTTGAACAGGGAGATGTCGTAGGGCTGGGTGCACTCCGGGCCGCCGAGGCGCACGAGTGGCGCATCGGTGCGGGCCGGCACCGGGTGGGTGGAGTGCAGCAGGTGGTCGCGGCCCGGCACAAAGAGGTCGCGCTGGGTACCGAAGGCCTCCTCCGCCGGGATGTTCTTGGCGTTCTGGTAGACCATCGTGCGGGTCACGCGGTCGAACGGGCGGCCGTCGGTGTTGGACTCGACGAAGTACTGCTGGATCTCCGGGCGGATGGACTCCATCATCCAGCGGGCGCGACCCAGAACCGGGTAGTTACGGCGAATAGCGTGCTTTGGCTGGATGATGTCCACCGCCGCAACGGCAGAGGCGGCCAGTGCCCCGTACTTCACCGCTTTACGGATGAGTTTGCGACCACTTGGCATTGATGATGCTCCTTAAGAATTTTATTCTTCGGCTAGGTGGTGAACCAGACGACAATCGCGATGACCACGCAAATAGCCAGCGCCATCGTCAACATCCCCGTGGTTCGAACCACTCGAGTTTCCAGGGTACGCCGGGCAACCCAGGACACGAAGACCTGGACATCCAGCGGCAGCTTCTCCCCCGGTCCTTCGAACTCCACGTGGAGGTTGCGCAGGCCCCGGTTGTCGGAACTGTACTGCCCCGCCTTCTCGCCATCGATGTCGAGGACGAAGTTGCGGCGGGATTCAGCGATGATTCCGATTTCGTGGCGGTCCGCGTTGATCGTCACCCGGTCCGCGGTGTGGAACTTATCGCTGTTCCCCTTCGCAGTCCAGGTGCCCGTCGGGGTCTCCGCCTGTGCCTCCGGTCCCTCGTCGGCGGTGAGCCGCCAGGTGTCGCCGCCGAAGCGGATGTGCTGCACCCCGCGCTCGTCGGCGAACTCCGCGATGCGGTCCATGTCATCCGCCGGGCCGGCGTAGATCGGGAAGGTGTGCCCGTCGCTGGGCACGCCCCATCGGATATCGCTGTTCATTAGCAGCCAGCCAGGCGCTGTGCGAGGTAGCCCTCGAGCTCGTCGATGGAGACGCGCTCCTGCTCCATCGTGTCGCGCTCGCGGACGGTGACGGCGTTATCTTCCAGGGTGTCGAAGTCGACGGTCACGCAGTACGAGGTGCCGATCTCGTCCTGACGACGGTAGCGGCGCCCGATGGCACCGGAGGTGTCGTAGTCGATGTTCCACAGACCGCGCAGCTTGTCGGCGATCTTCTCCGCGGTCGGGGTCAGGGTCTCCTTCTTCGACAGCGGCAGGACGGCGACCTTCACCGGGGACAGGCGCGGGTCCAGCTTCAGGACGGTGCGGGTGTCCGTGCCGCCCTTAGCGTTCGGTACCTCCTCCTCGGTGTAGGCGTCGACGAGGAAGGCCATCAGGGAGCGGCCCAGGCCGGCGGCCGGCTCGATGACGTACGGGATCCAGCGCTCTTCCTTCTGCTGGTCGTAGTAGGACAGATCCTCGCCGGAGCCCTCGGAGTGGGTCTTCAGGTCGTAGTCCGTGCGGTTGGCGATGCCCTCGAGTTCGCCCCACTTGGAGCCGGTGAAGTGGAAGGCGTACTCGACGTCCACGGTGCGCTTGGCGTAGTGGGACAGCTCGTCCTCGGTGTGCTCGCGCAGGCGCAGGTTCTCGCGGTCAATACCCAGGTTGACGTACCAGTTCAGGCGCTGCTCGATCCAGTACTCCTGCCACTCCTCGTCGGTGCCCGGCTCGACGAAGAACTCCATCTCCATCTGCTCGAACTCGCGGGTACGGAAGATGAAGTTGCCCGGGGTGATCTCGTTGCGGAAGGACTTACCGATCTGGGCGATACCGAACGGTGGCTTCTGGCGGGAGGAGTTCATGACGTTCTTGAACTGCGTGAAGATACCCTGTGCGGTCTCCGGACGCAGGTAGGCCAGGCCTTCCTTATCGTCGACCGGGCCCAGGTAGGTCTTCATCAGGCCGGAGAAGGCGCGCGGCTCGGTCCACTTGCCCGGCTGGCCGGTCTCCGGGTCGTTGATGTCGGCCAGGCCGTTTGCCGGCGGGTGGCCGTGCTTCTCCTCGTAGGCCTCCAACAGGTGGTCGGCGCGGTAGCGCTTGTGGGTGTAGAGGGACTCGACCAGTGGGTCGGTGAAGACGTCCACGTGGCCGGAGACCTCCCACACGCGGCGCGGGAGGATGACGGAGCTGTCCAGGCCGACGACGTCGCCGCGGCTGGTCACCATTGAGCGCCACCACTGGCGCTTGATGTTCTCCTTGAGCTCCACGCCCAGCGGGCCGTAATCCCACGCAGAGCGGGTACCGCCGTAAATCTCACCACAGGGGTAAACCAGGCCGCGGCGCTTCGCGAGGTTGACAACGGCATCTACTTTTCCTGCCATGCTGGGACGCTCTCCTTTAAAAACGAACTCTGCTCTGCAATTTCTTGCACTGTTGCGCGACGTGCATTCCTGGGCACCAGGGCAGTCGCTTACCACAGGCCATCTTAACCGATATGGCAATTCGGTGTTTCAGTGCGCCCCCTCCCCCCGCAGCACCGAATCACGGGCCCGCTATTGACAGCTTATTGAAAATCAGCGCCGGCAGGGCTAGGCTTCAATTCATGGTCAGCAAGAACTCCACCGGTGGAATCAGCATCGGTCAACGCAACACCCGGCAGCGCGCGGCGGTCGTCGCCATGCTCGAACAGGTTGAGGAGTTCGCCAGCGCCCAGGACATCCACGCTCGCCTCGTCACGGCGGGCGAGAAGGTCGGACTCACCACGGTCTACCGCACCCTGCAGCAGATGTCCGCGATGGGGGCGATCGACACTCTCAACAACGAGTCCGGGGAAACCCTCTACCGGCGCTGCGCCATGGATACTCACCACCATCACCTAGTGTGCAACGACTGCCGCACCACCGTGGAAATCGACGGCGGCCCAGTTGAAGACTGGGCCCGTGACGTCGCCAAGAAGTACGGCTTCCAGAAGACTGGCCACACCGCTGACGTCTTCGGCCTCTGCGCCGACTGCGCCGCCAAGAAGACCCAGAAGAACTAGACGCTGACGTCGAAGAGGGACCCCAGACCGTAGGTCACCGCAGCGGCGCCGGCGCCGATGGCCAGCTGACGGAACGCGCGCTTGGCCGGAGAGGCGCCGGAGAGAAGCCCCACGATCCCGCCGGTCAGCAGCAGCGCCAGGCCCACCAGCACGCAGGCGATCACCGCAGCGCTCAGACCGCCCGCGCCGAAGAGGTACGGCAGCACGGGCACGATCGCCCCCAGGGAGAACAGCAGGAAACTCGACACCGCAGCGGATACCGGAGAGCCCGTGGACTCCTCGTCCTCCGGGGCTGCCTCCGCCGAAGACTCGTGGGGAGGAGTTTCGTGGGCCGCAACCTCGTGATGCGCAGTCTCGTGGGGCAGCTCCACATCCACCGCAGGGGAGGAGAGGATCTCCTCGAAGACCCGCTGCGCCTTCGCCCGGGCCTCCTCTGGCGCCATGCCGCGGGCGCGGTAGACCAGCTCCAGCTCATTTTCCCGCACGTCCAGCTTGGGCACCGCTCCCGCCGTGTCTTTCGCCGGGGCGTTAGCCGCGAGCAACTCCTGCTGGCTGGACACCGACACATACTCGCCGGCCGCCATGGACAGCGCACCGGCAAGCAGCCCGGCGATACCGGTCACCAACACCACGTTGGAGGACGCGCCGGTGCCCACCATGCCGAGCACCAGGGCGAGGTTCGACACTAGCCCGTCGTTGGCCCCGAAGATCGCTGCCCGGAAGTCCCCCGACATCCGTGCCCGGCCACGCGCCGCCAGACCGCGGACAACCTCGGCGTGAATAGCCTCGTCCGCGAGGATGGAATCCGCCGCGTCAATGTCCGCCACCCCGCTGCGGCGTTCCTCAGCCGACTGCAGCAGAGCAAGCACGAACACCGAACCGAAGCGCTCCGCCAAGAAGGCGTGCATCCGGGTGCTGAAGCTGGCCCTCTGCGGCAGTCCAACGTACTCCCCCAACCGGGCGCGCCAATAGGCCTCATGCCGGGCTTCCGCCTCCGCCAAGCCCAGCAGGATCTCGCGCTCCTCCCCCGTCTTCTTGCGCGCCAGCTCGCGGTACACGGCCCCCTCTGCCCGCTCGTCAGCGAGATAGCGCCGCCACGTGGCGATCTGCTTCTTGGTCGGCTGCTCCACTGGTTGCTCAGCCGGCAGCCCGTCAGGCTGCTCGTTGGGCCGCTGATCCGGCTGATCAACCACGAACCATCACGCCTTCCTCACGCCGCGGCGGCGACGTCGTAAAAAATCAGAGAAGCAGAAAAGAAAACCAGAGAGCAATCCTACTTCACGCCACCGAAACGGCGATCCCGCGAAGCGAACTCCCAGATCGCCCCGCGCAGGTGAGCCGGGGTGTAGTCCGGGAAGAGCACCTGCTGGTAAACCATCTCGGCATAAGCCGACTGCCAGATCAAAAAGTTGCTGGTCCGCTGCTCCCCCGACGGGCGCAGGAACAGGTCCACGTCCGGCATGTCGGGCTCGTCGAGGTAGCGGGAAAAATCCTTCTCCGAGACATCCCGGGGCTTGATCCGCCCCTGATTCGCCTCCGCCACCAGGGCCTTCGCCGCATCCGCGATCTCCGCGCGGCCACCGTAATTGATGCACATGTACAGCGTCATCCGGGTGTTGTGCTTCGTCTGCTCCTCCGCGCGCTCCAGCTCGCTAATCACCGAGCGCCACAGGCGCGGTCGGCGACCCACCCAACGGATCCGCACCCCAAGGGAGTCCAGGTAATCGCGCTGTTTGCGCAGCACATCGCGGTTGAAGCCCATGAGGAAGCGCACCTCCTCGGCCGAGCGCCGCCAGTTCTCCGTGGAGAAGGCATAGGCGGAGAGCGCCTCGACACCCAGCTCCAGGCACTCCTCCACCAGACTGATCAGCACCGACTCCCCGCGCTTGTGCCCCTCGGTCCGTGCCAGGCCGCGCTCCTGTGCCCAGCGACCGTTGCCGTCCATGACCAGCGCGATGTGCCGCGGCACAAGTCCAGTAGGCAGGCTGGCGATCTGTTCTCGGGTTGCGGTTTCGTTCTTCACAACAGCCATTGTGCCAGCCCCACCTCGCGGATCCGTTATCCCCTCCCGCGGTCACCCCGTTGTTGTGGGGACGACGCCACCGGCTGGCGGATGATTCTTCCCGGCCGGTTCCGATCGGTTCACAGGGCCGCGTAGGCCGGGCAGGCGACCTCCAGCTGCTGGCGGACGTGCGCCAACAGCAGTTCGTGAGCCACCCGCACGTTGCCGGGGTTGGCCGCGACCTGGGCAGCCACTGCCAGCCGATCGTGAGCCAGCAGCCACAGCAGGCGCACCGCCTCGGGGGGAGGGGTGGCCGAACCCGGTGGGCGGCAGAGCACGCACACGCTGCCCCCGGCGCGCGGATGGAAGGCCCGGTGTGGCCCAGGACGGCCGCATTGGGCGCAGTCCACGAGGCTGGGCATCCAGCCAGCTTCTGCGAGCCCGTGGAGGACGAAGCGATCGGCCACGCTCACTGGGGGCAGCTCTGGGGTGGCTGGGTCAGTTCCGGCAAGCAGGGCGAGGCCTGCGTCCAAGCTAGAAAAGACGGCTTCGGAGGACCCCTCCGCGGTGGAGAGGATCTGGGCGAGCTCCAGCATCGCGGCCCCGGCGAAGTACTTGTCCACGTCCGCGACGATGGGGCCGGCGTAACTAGCCAGGGAGGCGGCGTCCGTGATCTTTCCCAGGCTGCGGCCCCGGTAGACCTGCACGTTGACCTTCGAGAAACGATCGAGGCGGGCCCCGAAGCGGGACTTCGTCTTGCGGATGCCCTTGGCGACCGCGCGCACCACCCCGTGACTGCGGGTCAGCAGCACGAGGATGAGGTCGGCCTCCCCCAGCTTGTAGCTGCGCAAGACGAAAGCCTCGTCCCGGAAGTTCGGGCGAGGCGAGAAAGATGACATGGCTGACAGGCTACCGCGTGAGGCAGCTACTTAGACGATGAGCTCGGGGTGCGCGTCGGAGCGGCGACGGATCCGCTGCCAGGCCGTGGCCGTCGCGGCGATGGCGGCGACCATCTCCAAACCGACGCGCAGCAGGGCGATCTCGATGAAGGCGAGGACAGCGTAGAGCACGCCGGAAACCAGAACATTGGCCACGTTCGGCTCGAAGCTGATCTCCGGAGAGCTGGTGAAGAACTCGGAACCATCGAAGCCGTTGATGGAAATGCCCACCCCACTCAGCCCGATCATCGAACCGAAGGTCATAACCACCGCGTTCACCAGAATGATCACGATGCCCAGGATGTAGAGCACCCGGATGAAGCCGGGGGAAAGGATGCGGTCAAAGCCGAAATCCGTCAGGGTCCGGAGGAAGGCCCCCTGTTGCGCAGGCTGGTTAGTTCTGCGCGCCATGGTTCTGTCCCGGGTTCTGGTTCTGCTCCTGTTCCATGGCGCGCAGGCGCTGCTCCTGGCGCGCGTCGATGGCCTGCACAGACTGGGAGGTGCGGATCAGGGACACGGCAACCTCGAGGTAGACGCGGGACAGCGCCAGCACCGCCACCGTGATCAGCACGATCGGCGGGACAGCCAGGACGAAGACCAGCAGGCTGAAGCCCAGCGGCTGACCGGAGAAGAACACGCTCACCGCACCCAGCAGCGCCAGCCCCGCGGCCACGCCGATAACCACGAAGAGCACCATGTACAGCACCTGGGCCACGCTCGGGGTGACGTAGCGGCGGAAGCTGAAGTCGAAAAGCGCGCCGAGGAAGCTGCCGCCCTGCGGGTCCTGGTCTGCCGGGTAGCCCGCCGACCCCGCTGCGAATGGCGCGCGTGGGGCAACGTCCGCGCCAGCGTGTGCCCCAACGCCACGAGTCCCAGCACCACGAGCCCCAGCGCCGTGATCCTCGGCGCTGCCACGGTATTCCGGTGCGCTGTGGTCCATGCCCTGGCCCTGCAGGAAGGTCTCGTTGGCCTGCCGGGCCTGCTCAGGTGTCAGCTCGCCCGGGGTGCGGGGCGAGAAGTCGGAAGGTTGGTTCTCGGGGTTATCCATGTGTACTCCTTGGATGCGCGATCGCGCCGGTGTGCCGCGACGCGCCCAGTGGCCGGGCCGGGCGTGGTTTTAGAAGCCCATGCGCTCCAATGCCTTCGGGTCGGATTGCCAGTTCTTTGCCACCTTCAGGCGGACGTCCAGGTAGATGTTCTGCCCCAGCATCTCAATGATCTGGAGGCGAGAGTTGTGCACGATCCGCGACAGGCGGCGGTTGTTGCGGCCCCGCAGGATGGCCTTCTGGCCCTCCCGTTCCACGTAGATCACCGCGTGCACGTTCAGCACGCCCTCCCTGGTCGGGGACGGCAGGATCTCATCGACCTTCACAGCCACCGAGTGCGGCAGCTCGTGCTCCAGGCCTTCCAGTGCGGCCTCGCGGATCAGCTCGGCGATGCGGGTCTCGGTGTCGTCGTCGGTGACGTGGTCATCCGGGTAGAACTTCGGTCCCTCGGGCAGCTTTTCGGCGATGACGTCCACCAGGGTGTCCAGCTGGAATCCGTCCTGGGCGGACAGTGGGACGACGTCCACCTCGGCGCCGTCGAGTGCTTCGGTGAGCATGGCGTGCAGGCCGAGCAGCTGCTGGCCAACCCGGTCTTTGGAGACCTTGTCGGTCTTGGTGACGATGCCCATCAGCGGCACCTTGGGCGCGACCTGGCGGACGTTCTCCACGATCCAGCGGTCGCCGGGGCCGATCTTCTCATCGGCTGGCACGCACACACAGATCAGGTCCATGTCCACGTAGGTTTCCTTGACCACGTCGTTGAGCCGCTCGCCCAGCAGTGTGCGTGGCCGGTGCAGGCCCGGGGTGTCCACGACGACGATCTGGGCCTTCGGCCGGTGCACGAGCCCGCGGATCGGGTGGCGGGTGGTTTCCGGCTGATCGGCGGTGATGGCGATCTTCTCCCCGACCAGGGCGTTGGTCAGCGTGGATTTTCCGGTATTCGGCCGGCCCACGAAGCTCACGAAGCCGGAGCGGAAGCCCTCGGGCGTGTCGAAGCCGAGCCCAGCACCCGCACTTTCGGTCGCGGGGTTGCCTGCTGCCGGGCTGGCAGCAGCGTCGGCGGGGAGCATCGACTCATCGGGGAAATTCATCTCGCTAGTCACCCTCCCCATTCTGCCCTACTGCAGGCCGTGGGGCGGAATCATCGCGCCGCGGGGCAGCCTCGCCGGAACCGGCCTGGCCCACCGCCTCGGCGCTTTCCTCAGCGGCCTGCTCCTCCCCCGGGGCCACCCGGCTGACGACGGCGGATTTCACAATGTAGCGCCCCTTCTTGTTGTGGCCGCCCTCGAAGACCAGGTGCAGCCCAGCAGTGGTGATCTCCGCCCCCGGCATCGGCACCTTGCCCAGCTCGAGGGCGCCCAGCCCGGCCACGGTATCGGCCTGGTCATGCTGCTCCTCGCTGAATTCGATCTCCGTGGCCCGCTCCGGAACCCAGCTGCGGTCCTCCCAGGATCCTGCTCCGTCGCGTTCATGGTGGCCGGCCTCCCCATGTCCGGACTCGGCGCGGGAAGAGTCTTTCTGCTCGCCGTGGTGCGCCCCCTCATAGCTCTGCTCACGGAAGAGCTCTTCCAGCTCGCCCAGAGGGAGCCGGGAGCTGACCCGGTAACGGCCATCGCCCAGACTTTCGATCGGCTGGTCCTCGTCGGCGTCGTACTCATCAGAAATTTCGCCGACGATCTCCTCCAGAATGTCCTCGATGGAGATCAGGCCTGCGACCGCGCCGTACTCGTCGACCAGCATTGTCAGGTGCACCTGGTCGCGCTGCATGTCCTCGAGCAGGTCGGTAAGCAGCCGGGAATCGGGGACGAAGTTCGGCTTGCGCATCACCTCGGTCACCGGCGTATGACGGCCGGCGTCCTGGTCGTGGTACGTCTGCGCAACCAAGTCCTTGAGGTAGACGATTCCGACAATGTCGTCGACGTCCTCGCCGATCACCGGGAGGCGGGACAGCCCGGAGCGCACGCACAGGCTCGTCGCCTGGCCTGCGGACTTGCTGTCCTCGATCCACACCATCTCCGTGCGTGGCACCATCACTGCACGGGCAGTCGTATTCGTCAGATCGAAGACAGACTGGATCATCCTGCGCTCGTCAGTCTCCACGATGCCGTGCTCCGTCGCGATATCCACCATCTCCCGCAGCTCGATCTCCGAGGCGAACGGACCATCCCTAAAACCACGACCCGGGGAGAGCACCGATCCGGCGCGCACCAACCCGCGAGCGAGAAAACCGAAGACCCGGTTCACCCCCAGAAGGAATGGGGCTGCGGCCAGGGAAACGGAGTAGGGGTTTTGACGTCCCAAAGTACGAGACAGCACGCCGATGACGACGAAGTTGATGAACGCCGTCAGCAGAATAGCGGCGATCAGTGACAAGGCCTGCAGCTCGAAAGCCTCGACGAACACCGCCGCCATCAATGCCGTGCCCGTGACCTCGCACAGGGTGCGCAGCAGGACGAGCAGGTTGATGTGCTCGGCACGATGCGCCATGACCTTAGCCAGGTGGCGAGCCCCCGGGCGCTCGTCCTTAACGAGTGTTTCGACCCTCGCCGGAGACAGCGAGGATAGTGCGGTCTCAGCCAGGGAGAACACCGCACTGACCGCGAGCGCGAGGATCAGGCCGATAGTGCCAGCTAATATCCAGGTGTCCATTTACTTCGGCTCGGTTTCTAGCCCGGAGCTAAAGGAACTGCCGGAACCGGAGTCGTCCCGGTCCGCCGCACTCGGGAATGCCGCGGCACCGCTCGGCTTCGGGCCGAACTTCACGCCGCGCTCCTCCTGGGAGTCGTACCAATTCGCCAGGACCTCGTTCTGGATGGAGAACATCTGCTGCTCCTCCTCCGGGGTCACGTGGTCGAAGCCCAGCAGGTGCAGCACGCCGTGCACGGTCAGCAGGTCCAGCTCGTGGGCCAGGGAGTGGCCGGCGCGCTCGGCCTGCCCCTTCGCGAAACTCGGGCAGAGCATGATGTCGCCCAGCATCGCCGGGGAGGTCGGCGGGCCGTCCTTGCGGCCCCAGCCCGGGGTCAGCTCATCCATCGGGAAGCTCATCACGTCCGTCGGACCCGGCAGGTTCAGCCAGCGCAGGTGGAGGTCGGCGATGGTCTCCTCGTCCACGATGTGGATGGACAGCTCCGCGCTGGAGTGGACGTCCATGGTCCACAGCGTGTAGCGGGCGACGTCGATCAGCTCTTCCTCGTTGATCTCGCCCCAGCCGGATTCGTTAAAAACCTCGATGCTCACTAGCGGGTTCTCCATTCCTGTTCTTCTTCACGGTCCAAGCGGGCGAGCTCCTCTTCGGCCTCGAAGCGCTCATAGGCGTCCACGATGCGGGTGACCAGGCGGTGCCGGACGACGTCGTTGCTGCTGAGCTCGGCGAACCGGATGCCGTCCACCCCATCCAGGATCTCCTGGCTGGCGGCCAGGCCGCTGCGCTGCTTCTTCGGCAGGTCCACCTGGGTCAGGTCGCCGGTGATGACCATCTTCGACCCGAAACCCAGTCGGGTGAGGAACATCTTCATCTGCGCGGGCGTGGTGTTCTGCGCTTCGTCCAGGATGACGAAGCTGTTGTTCAGCGTGCGGCCGCGCATATAGGCCAGCGGGGCGACCTCGATGACGCCGGACTCCATGAGCCGCGGGATGATCTCCGGGTCCACCATCTCCCGCAGCGCGTCGTGGAGGGGGCGCAGGTAGGGGTCGATCTTGTCGCCCAGGGTGCCGGGCAGGAAGCCGAGGTTCTCCCCCGCCTCCACGGCCGGGCGGGTGAGGATGATCCGGGTGACCTCCTTGGCCTGCAGCGCCTGCACGGCCTTGGCCATCGCCAGGTAGGTCTTGCCCGTGCCTGCGGGGCCAAGCCCGAAGACGACCGAGTAATTGTCGATCGCCTCGACGTACTCTTCCTGGCCGAGAGTCTTGGGGCGCACCGCCTTGCCGCGGTAGCTGACGATGGGGGCGGCCTTGTAGTTCAGTACTGCGCCTTGCTCGTCGAGCATGTCGATGATGCGGCGAGTGACGTCCGGGGTGACCGTCTGGCCGTGGTCGGCGATGGCGGCCATCTCCATCAGGATCTTGCGGGTGCGGCTCACTTCACTGGCTTCGCCGCGCAAGACCAGGTGGTTGCCGCGGGTCAGGATGTCTGCATCGACGACGTCTTCGACGATCCTGAGATTTTCATCTGCTGGACCGGAGATGGCCAGCACGGCTTCTGGAGGAAGTTCGAGGGTGGAGCTGGCGACTCGCGGGCGTGGTGACTGCGCTGCGTGGGCTCCGTGGGTGCGGACATTATGAGGAACCATATGGGCCTTATCCTACCGCGCCCCAACGGTCCGTGAGGGCGCCAATCGCTCCCAGCGCCACCGCGCCGGCGGTGGCCGTGCGCAGCACCTCGGGGCCAAGGACAACCGCGTGGCCGCCGAGCTCCTCGAGGGTCGCTAGCTCGTCCGGAGCGATGCCGCCCTCTGGGCCGATGACCAGCACTATGTCCTCGACCCCAGCCGCGCTCTCAACGAAGGAGCGGAAGTTGCCGCGGGCGTCCTCGTGAAGCATCCCGAGCCGTGCGGTTGGTTGTGGCCCGGCGAGCCCCGGCACCAGCTCTGGCAGGTCAGTGAGGTTGCGCAACAGACCGGTGATCTCGGGAAGGACGAGCCGGCGGGACTGCTTGGTGGCCGCGAACGCGGTTTTCTCCCAGCGGGCCAGAGCCTTATCTTCCTTCTTATCCCAGCGGGCGATGCAGCGGCTGGCCGCCCACGGGATGATGCGATCCGCCCCTGCCTGGACCATCAGGTCCACCGCTAGCTCGGAGCGGTCGGACTTCGGAAGCGCCTGGACGATCGTCACCCGAGGCGTGGGCTGCGGTAGCTCCAGCAGCTCAGTGACCTGAACCCCCGCGGCGGAGAGCGCACCGCGCACGGCGGTGGCGGCCCCGTCGCTGACGATGACCGCCTCCCCGTCGGCAATGCGCTTGACCTGGCTGTGCCGCGCCTCTGCCCCGGTAAGCTGAACGGAATCACCGACCGCGACACCCTGAGGCAGGGGCTGGATGAACACTGATTCTGTCACTAGATTCTTTCCGCTTCTTCCGCTGGTGGCTCGGCTGGTTGAGCCGGTGCACGGATGCTTGAGCTAGGCCGGCCTTATCGGCCTTATTGCGCCGCTTTAGGCGCGGGAGAAGTGCTTGCGCAGCCGGGAGAACAGGCCGCTGTGCTGTCCACCCTTCGTGTTCACGGCCACGTCCTCCTTGGAGTGGTCGCGCAGCTGCTCCAGCAGTTCCCGCTGCTTGTGGCTCAGGTTGGTCGGCACGGTGACGTCCACGTGGACGATCAGGTTGCCGTGGCCCTCGCGGCGCAGGTGCGGCATGCCCTGGCCAGACAGGCGGATCTGCTCGTCCGGCTGAGTGCCGGCCGGGATCTCCACCGACTCATTGCTGCCATCCAGCAGCTCCAGCGAGGTCTTCGTCCCCAGCGCGGCGTCCACTGCCGGGACGGAGATGGTGACGTGCAGGTTATCGCCCTCGCGGATAAACATCGGGTGCTCCTCGGCCTGGACCTCGATGTAGAGGTCACCGGCCGGGCCGCCGCCCGGGCCGACCTCGCCCTCACCGGTCATGCGGATGCGCATGCCGTCGGAAATACCGGCCGGGATATTCACCGCGATGTCCCGGCGAGCGCGCACCCGGCCATCGCCCTGGCAGTTCTCGCACGGATCCTCAATAATCTCGCCGGTACCGCCGCAGCGGTGGCACGGGCGGGCGACCTGCACGCGGCCCAAGATGGAGTTCTGAACCTCCATGACCTGGCCCTGCCCGTGACAGGTGGGGCAGCCCACCGCCTCGGACTTGGACTGAGACCCCGTCCCCTCGCAGGGCTCGCACAGCACTGCGGTGTCCACGGTGACCTCGTGCTTGATGCCGGAGTAGATCTCCTCCAGGCTCAGCGAGATGCGCAGCAGCGCATCGTTGCCGCGGCGCACACGGGGGACGCGCTGGCCCGCTCCCCCGCCGCCACCGCCGAAGAAGGCGTCGAAGATATCGCCCAGTCCGCCGGTGCCGAATCCACCGCCGCCGCCCGGCTGGCCGAAGCCCGGCTCCTCTGGGTCGCCACCGGCGTCCACAATCTGGCGCTTCTGCGGGTCAAGGAGAACCTCTTGGGCAAGGGTTGCCTCCCGGAACTTCTCCGCCGCGTCCTCGGACGGGTTGACGTCCGGGTGGTACTTGCGGGCGACCTTGCGATAAGCCTTCTTGATCTCCGAATCGGTGGCGTTATGGTCCACGCCAAGAATGCCGTAATAGTCACGGGCCACGGTGAGTTTTATCCCCTTTGCTCGCTATCGAAACCAAACTTGCAGTCTACTCCCCGGCCAGAATCCGGGATACATAGTGCGCCACTGCGGTCACCTTAGACATCGTGCCGGGGTAGTCCAAGTGGGTTGGGCCCAGCACACCGAGCCCGCCCATGACCGCGTTTTCCGCGCCGTAACCGGTGGAGATCACCGAGGCGCTGCGCAGCTCTTCGTCCTCGTTTTCCTCGCCGATGCTGACCTGGATACCCATGTCGCGGACCCCAGAGAGGAGTTTGAGAACGACGACCTGTTCTTCCAACGCTTCGAGCACCGGGGTTAATTCCCCCACCCGGGCGATATTCGGGGTCCCAGCGAGGATGAGCCGGTCGTTGGGGCGCTCCACCATGGTCTCCATCAGCACGGTCGCCACCGCGATCAGGGCCGGCCGCAGCTCCGCGGGCACCGTCTTCGACCGGGCCTCCTGGGCTAGGGAGGCGATCTTCGCGCAGGCCTCCTCCAGGGTCAGCCCGACGACGCTGTGGTTCACCAAGTCGCGGACGCGCGGCAGGTCGGACTCGGCGAGCGGTTCCGCGAGGTCGACGTTGCGCTGGTCGACCCGCCCGGTGTCTGTGATGAGGACGACGAGCAGGCGGTGGGTGGAAAGGTGCACGAGCTCGCAGTGCTTCACCCGGCCGATGCGCATATCCGGCAGCTGGACGACCGCCACCTGGCGGGTCAGCTGAGCCAGCAACTGAACGCTGCGGCGCAGGACGTCCTCGAGGTCCACCCCGTGCTCCAGGAAGTCCAGGATCGCCCGACGCTCCGGCATGCTCATCGGCTTGACCGCGTGGATGCCGTCCACGAAGTGGCGGTAGCCCTTCGCGGTGGGGATGCGCCCAGAGCTGGCATGCTGCTGGGTGATGTAGCCATCCTGCTCGAGGGCGGCCATGTCGTTGCGGATCGTCGCCGAAGACACGCCCAGCTGGTGCCGGTCGAGGAGCATCTTGGAACCCACCGGCTCCTGCAGGGAGATGTAGTCCGATACGATGGCGCGCAACACCTCGCTGCGGCGTTGCTGGGTCGACAGCGACGCACGGTTCTTCGGCACGCGATTAGTCACGGAAAAGCTCACCACCATCTGTTCTGCTTCTCCCCCAGCCTAGGCGAAAGGCTGGGTTCACTCCATGATCACTCCATGGCGAGCAGTAGGTCGGTCACGATGCCGTCCACCAGGTAGCGGCCCTGCTCCGTGACCCGCAGACGTTGTGCGCGCGCATCGACCTCGAGCAGGCCCAGGTGCTGGTAGCGCTCGATTTCCGCCTCGGTTCCCGCCAGCCCAGCAAGTGCGACCCCCTCTCGCAGTCGCAGGCCCAGCATCAGGTGCTCGGTAGTCAGGTCTGCTTGACTCAGTGGTTCGAAGGTCACCGCGGGCAGGTCATGGCGCTGAATGAGGGCCTCCCAGTAGCGCGCAGGGTACTTGGCGTTGACCAGGCGCGTGATGCCAGAGAAATCCTCCGCGCCCGTGCGCTCCGCTGCTTCAACCGGTAGGTACTGCGCCGCCGCATCCTCACGCAGCCGCACGCAACCGTGGGCCCCTGGGCCCGCGCCCCACCACTGACCATCCCGCCAGTAGATGAGGTTGTGCTCGCACTCCCCGCCCGGCTTGGCCCAGTTGGAGACCTCATACCACTGGAAACCCGCCTCGACGAGACGCTCGTCAATCATGCGGTAACGGTCGGCGTAGACGTCCTCATCGGGTGCCGGCAGCTCCCCGCGCCGGACCTTGCGGGCCATCGCGGTGCCGTCCTCGACGATGAGGGAATAAGCGGAAACATGGTCCACGTCCGCCTCGATGACGGCATCCAAGCTGCGGGCCAGATCCTCGTCGCGCTCGGTGGGCGTGCCGTAGATCAGGTCCAGGTTCACGTGCTCAAAGCCCGCGGCCTTGGCTTCCGCCACCGCCTGTTCCGGGCGGCCAGGCGTGTGCTGGCGCTCCAGGAGCTTCAGGACGTGTCCAGCCGCCGACTGCATGCCAAGGGAGATCCGGTTGAAGCCTGCCTCGCGGAGGCGGGTGAAAAATTCCGGGCTCGTGGACTCCGGGTTGGCCTCTGTGGTGACCTCCGCGTCCGGGGCCAGGCCAACGGTGCGGCGCACCGCGTTGAGGGCGCGCACCAGCCCCTCAGCACCCAGCATGGAAGGGGTGCCGCCGCCGAAGAAGACGGTGCTCACCCCGGGGTCGGATTCCCCCTCGTAGAGCCCCCGCCGGTCCCAGGCCGCTGCCGCCAGCTCGAGTTCCACCTCGAGCGCGTCGAGATAGCCGGCCGGGGTGCGCCCCTGCGCGGACCCCATGCTGGCGGGATCGGCGGCCAGCTCCGCGGGGGTATAGGTGTTGAAGTCGCAATAACCGCAGCGCGAAGCGCAGAACGGCACGTGGATATACAGCCCGCTGGTCATGCCCAGCTACACTACCCGGCCGCGCCGCTTCGTCAGCTTTGCGATGAGCTGCTCGATGCGAGCCCGCTCGGCGAGGAACTGCGGTGGGGCCTCCCCGCGCATGGCTTGTGCCACGGCTGGCTGCTTGGCCACACCCTCCTGCCAGTGCGCCACGATCCCCCGGGTGCGCTTCTCGGCCTCGTTGAAGACCTGCGGCAGGAGAACGGCCTGCGCGTTGATGGCCAGGTCGGTCTGCTGGACGACCCACTCGGAGAGCTCCGCCAGCTCGCCGATGATTTCCTCGTTGCGCTCGCGCAGCCACAGCCGCCAGCGGGCGGTCGTTGCCATCTGCGGCCGGGCTCCGTCGTCAGCGCCCTGCGATGAGGACGTCACCCCCGTCGCGGCCTGATTGCTCTCGTGCGGCGGTGTGGGTGCGCCTTTGCGCAGGAAGGACAGGGTGCGTCCGGGGTGGTGGAAAGTATTGGACATCTCTCCGCTGCGCACTCCGGATACGAACGCCTGGCGTAGGCCGTTGAGCTCCGCGAGCCCCGGGCGGACCTCCTTGCGGCCCTGGCGGACGACAGAGGTGAATTCAAGCAAGCAGTCCTCGACCAGCTCGCCGTCCCAATCCGCGATGGCCTGGGCGATGTGCTCGATGTGCTCGGCGATTTCATCGCCGATGTCGTAGATATTCTGGGTGAGGTCGCGCACGCGCAGCGACGCATCGTAGTGCACGTGACCTCCCTTTTTTACTTCGTCCACGACATCCGACACTTCGCCTTCCCAGCTTCCGTTTCCCTGTAGGGCGGCGCATAAAAGGCTGTACCCGCATCACATTATGTGAGTGATGCGGGTACGTCCGGGAGGCTTGGCCGTGTCCGGGGATTTATGTGAGCTTTCGGCCCCTGGCGCCACCCAGTGGGACGGCGTCACGGGGACGGGCAGCTACTTCTCGGAGTAGATCCAGGCAATATCGTCGGCGAAATTCTTCTCCACCATGAAACGCTTGAGCTTCATTGACGGAGTCACCTCGCCACGCTCCTCCTCGAAGTCGCGGTGGACGATGCGGAACTTCTTGATGCCCTCCGCGTGGGAGACCGACTGATTGGCCTCGTTGATCGCGTCCTGAATCTCGCCGCGCAGGTTCGGGTTCTTCGCCAGATCACGGATCGAGGTGCCGGCGGAGATGCCGTTGCGGGCCTTCCAGCTCTCCACTGCGGCCTCATCCAGGGAGATCAGGGCGCCGATGAACTTCTGATCATCACCCACGACCATGGCCTGGGAGATCAGCGGGGCGGAACGCAGGATGTCCTCCAGCGGACCCGGGGAGACATTCTTACCGCCAGCGGTGACGAGGATTTCCTTCTTGCGGCCGGTGATGCGCAGGTGGCCGGTCGGCAGCAGGGCGCCCAGGTCACCGGTGGCGTAGAAACCATCCTCGTCGAAGGCCTCCTTGGTGGCCTCCTCGTTGTTCCAGTAGCCGCCGAAGATGACGTCGCCCTTGAGCAGGATCTCACCGTCCTCGGCGATGCGGACGGTGTTACCGCCAACGGGGCGGCCCACGGTGCCGATGATGTTATCCGGCTCGAAGTTCACGGTGATGGCGGCGGTGGATTCGGTCAGCCCGTAGCCCTCGTAGATGTACACGCCGACGCCGCGGAAGAAGTGCATGAGCTCCGTGTTGAGTGCCGAGCCGCCAGAGATGGCGTACTCCAGCTCCCCACCCATGGCCTCACGAACCTTGGAGTAGATCAGCTTGTCGAAGATGGCGTGGCTGGTCTTCAGGGCAAGGTTCGGGCCCTGTGGGGTGTCCAGCGCCTTGGAGTACTCCACGGCGATCTTCTCGGCGCGCTCGAAGAGCTTCTCGCCGATCTTGGATCCATCGGAGGCCTTAGCACGCACACCCGCGTGGACCTTCTCGAAGACGCGTGGCACGCCCAGGACCATGTTCGGATTGGAGCGCTGGAACTCGGTGACCAGAGTGCCGAAGTCCGACCAGTGGGTCTGGGTGCAGCCGGTCGTGAGCAGCAGGTAGGACACCGCGCGGGAGAGCACGTGCGCCAGCGGAAGGAAGGTCACCGCACTCTTGCCCGGCATACCCAGGCGGCCGATCGGGTGGGTTGCCAGGCCGCGGGCCTCGCTGAGCCAGTTGGAGTGCAGCACCTTGCAGCCCTTCGGTCGGCCGGTGGTGCCGGAGGTGTAGACGATGGAGCAGACATCGGAGGTACGCACGTCGGCGATGCGGGCCTCAACCTCGTCCTGGGAGATCTTCTTGTCGCGACCGTCGTTGATGAGGATGTCGACGGCGCCGCGGTTGATGCCCAGCACGCGGGTCAGCGGTTCCTTCTCGGTAACAGTGCCGTCCTCGGGGATGAAGTTTTCGAGACGCTCGCAGTGTTCTTGGGTCTCGCCTACGGCGAAGCTGGCGCCGGAGTCCTGCACGATCCAGGCGCACTGGGAGGTCGAGGAGGACGGGTAGATCGGCACGGAGATCGCGCCCGCCGCCTGGATCGCCAGGTCAAGCAGCGACCACTCGTAGCGGGTTTCCGACATGATGACGACGCGGTCCTTAGCCTTCACCCCATTGGCGATGAGGCCGCGGGCGACGGCATAGACCTCGTCGAGGAACTGAGTGGTGGTGACATCCTCCCAGTCGAAGTTCTTCGGACGACTGAAGACGACCACGCTCGGGTGATCTTTCTGCAGGTCACGCAGCGCGGTCAGAATCGTCTCGTTCTCGCCGATGGTATACAGCGGTTCTGAGGTGTATTCCGTCCTCATCATTCTCCTTTATGGACCGTAGCTCAGTAATAGATTTCGCTACAGCTATAAAAACACACATAAGTGGTGCAGGTCACTAAAACGCAGATTTCCCCGAGTCGCGCATCGTTGCGGGCCTCCCCCACCACCGAGGGGCAAAGACCTTAGAGGACGTTAGCCGCGAGCCACGCCACGAGAAGGAGCACGAGCAGCAGGGCAAGGGCCTGCCGAACCTTCGAATGGTGCTTCATGGTTTCCTAAACACTCTCCTGTTCACCGCAGCGCCCGGCATCTGCACCGGCGCCACGCTCTGGCTGAGAACCCGAGGACCGTTGGGCACGCCCCGGGGTCGCAGGTTTTTCAACCTGTGCTGCCAGCAGCTTCACGCTCTCTGGCCCCAGCACCTCCGCCTCCTCGGCGCTTCGGGGAATGATCCCCCAGAGCACCTTATTGAGCAGCCAGGATACGCCCCCGGCGAAGGCGAGCAGGAACGCCACCACCACCGGAGCCTGGATCCATACCGAGGCGTTGATCAGCCAATTCATGTTCTCACTACCGCGAATCTACTCGTTGCGCGCGCTTAGCCGGTAACCGCGCCGGCCAGACCACGGCGGCGCAGCAGCGGTTCGACGCTGCGCTGACGGCCACGGAACATCCAGAATGCATCCTCGTAGTCGATGGTCGCACCGCGCGAGAGGATCATGCGGCGGAAGCGCTCCCCAGCGAAGCGGACGTCGTCCAGATCGATCTCTTCAGCTTCGGCACCGCCGGTCTTCGCCGCATCGTCAGCATCCAACGACGCCTCCCGGGCGGCTCCGGTGTCAACGAAGGCCTGGAAACCATCGGCGTCCAGGACCTCAGCCCAGAGGTAAGACCAGTAGTCCGCCGAATAGCCACCAGCGAAGATGTGGTTGAAGTAGGCGGAGCGGTAGCGGGGGGCGATCTTATCCGCGATATCGATGCCAGCCTCCTCGAGCGCGTGGCGCTCGAAGGCGGCGATGTCCGTCACCTGGGCCGCTTCGTCCTCGGTGAGTTGGTGCCAGGCCAGGTCCACCACGCAGGCGGCGACGTACTCGGTGGTAGCGAAACCTTCGCCCCACTGCGCCTGCTTCTGGACGGCGGCGACCAGCTCGGCGGGCAGCACCTCGCCGGTATCCACGTGCTTGGCGTAGTTAGCCAGGATCTCCGGCTGCAGTGCCCAGTTCTCATTGATCTGGGAGGGGAACTCCACGAAGTCGCGTGGTACGGAGGTGCCGGACAGGCTCGGGTAGCGAACCTCGGAGAGCAACCCGTGCAGGGCGTGGCCGAACTCATGGAAGACCGTGGCCACCTCATCGAGGCTGAGCAGCGCTCGTCCCACCTCGCCCGGCGCGAGCTCGGCCGGCTTGGCGATATTGAGGACGTTGACGACCACCGGCTTGGTGCCCAGCAGATCGGACTGATCCACAAAGCTGCTCATCCACGCACCTCCCCGCTTGGTCGGGCGGGCGTACATATCGGTGATTATCAGCCCGATGCCCTCCCCAGGGGCCACTCCCGGGTAGCTGCTGTCCGCACCCTCGCGGACCTCCCAGACCAGGGCTTCCGGGTGGTAGCCCTCGAGGTCCTCGCGGCGGACAACCTCGATGCCATAGAGGCGCTGGGCGGCGTAAAAGGCGCCGTCGATGAGCACCTGGTCCAGGGGGAAGTAGCTGCGCAGCTCCTCCTCGTCCACCGAGAGCTCTTCCTGCTTGAGCTGGGCGGACCAGTAGGCCCAATCCGCGCCCGTGAGCTCTGGATTTTCCTCGCCAGCGGAGACGGCCTGCTTGTCCAGCAGTCGCTTGTACTCACCGTGGGCATTGCCCACCGCGGCGGGAATGACCTGGTTCAGCAGCCCCTTGACGGCATCGACGGAGCCGGCGGTTTCCTCCTCTGCCACGAAGTCCGCGTGGGAGGCGTAGCCCAGAAGCGCTGCGCGGCGGGCGCGCAGGCGGGCGATCTCCTTGAGGGTCTCATCATTGGCAGTACCGGCCCGTTGTAGGGAGGCCTCGTAGACCCGGCGGCGAACCTCCGGGTTTTCGAGGGACTCCAGGATGGGTTGCACGCTGGGCAGGCCGAGCCGGATGAGCCAGCCCTGCTTGCCGGCTTCCTTCGCATCGGTGGCCAGCACCTCGCGGGTGGCCTCGCTGAGACCGGCGAGCTCCGCCTCCTCGGTAATCAGCACGGCGGAGGCCTCGGTCTGCTCCTGTAGGACACGGCCGAAGCGGGTGGATAGCTCGGCGAGGCGCTCGTCGATCTGCTTGAGCTCGTCTCGCTGTTCCGGGGCGAGTTCTGCCCCGCCCCGGCGGAACTTGCGGCGCCAGTAGGCCATGAGCGCGGCCTCCTCGCTGCCCTCCTCGATCTGAGTGTTTTCATCGACCCGCTTGATGCGCTCCCACAGTGCCTCGTTGAGGTAGAGCTCGGAGAAGTGCTTCGCCAGTGGCGGGGAGACCGCCTCTTCCACGTCGCGGATCTCCGGGGTGGCCATCGTGCCGGCGTAATTGAAGATCACCGCGAGCACGCGGTCGAGCATCCGCCCAGAGGCCTCGAGGGCCTCCACGGTGTTCTCCCACGTCGGCTCCTCGGGGTTCGCCGCGATGGCCGCGATCTCCGCGGCGTGATCATCCACCGCGGTGAAGAAGGCCGGAACGAGTTCGCTGACCTCGACTTTGGCGAAGTCCGGCAGCTCGTAGGGAAGGCTGGAAGGCGTGTCGAAATCTAACATGCGCTCCAGTGTAGCGACCCGCCCAGACACGGCCGTGGGGCCGGTGGGCAGGCAGCAAGGCTAGGAGCTAGTCGTCCTTGGATACTTCCTTGGCGATGATCTCCAGCGGCTCGAGGGAGCGCACCGACGGGTCCAGGCCAACGCCCGGGACGACGATGAACTTGTTCTCGCGCACCGCCTTCATGTTCTTGGTCGCGGGCTCGCGCTTGAGCTCGTCGATCTTCTCCTGCGCGGTATCCATCGGCAGTCCGCGGCCGGAGATGTCGGCGACGACGATGTAGTCCGGGTCTTTCTCGGCGAAGGCCTCCCAGCTGACTTCGTTGCGGGCCTCCTTGAGGTCCTCGAAGACGTTGGTCGAACCAGTGAGCTTCGCGATGTCGTTGGAGATTCCGTAGCGGCCGTCGACCCACGGGGCGGCGTCGTTGATGTTGAAGAGGAAGGCGAGTGACTTGCCGGACTTCACATCTGCGTTATCGACGGCCTCCTGGGTCCGGTCGATGAGCTTCTTGGCTTCTTCTTCCGCGCCGAGAATTTCGCCCAGTTGCTCGTAGTCCTTTTGGAGATTCTCGAAGCCGGTCGTGCCATCCTCCGGGCAGTCCGTGTTCGAGACGAAGGTGCGCACCCCGTTATCCGCCCAGAACTCACGGGTGCCGGTGAGGCTTTCGACGAAGCTGCCGCGCTGGGTAGCGACGATGAAATCCGGGTCCACGTCGAGCACCTGCTCCGCCGTCGCGACTGTCTTGTTCAGCACGGGAATGTTGTCATAAGCCTCCTGCCATTTCGGCTGGACCTTGTCGCGCAGCGAGCTGGTGCCGACCATCTTGTCCTTCTGGCCCAGCTCGAAGAGGTTTTCGGTGGTGGCCTGGCGCAGGGTGACGATGCGCTCCGGCTTTTCCTCGATCGAGATCTCCATGCCGCAGTTGTCGATCGTGCGCCCACCCTGGGCAGCGGTGTCCTCCTCCGAGCACGCGACAAGGCCTGCCGCCAGGGTCACGCCGACGATGCCTGCGCCGATCCGCAGCGTTTTATTCTTCATGTTGACCTTCCTTCGTCACTCACGGGGGACCTCAGCCGGAGCGCGACAGTCCCATCGACAGCCAACCCGCCTGTCGCTCTGGCGTTCAATCGATACTCGATCCTAGTTAAGCACTCAAAGTCGCAACATAGACAGTGTTGTCTATACCCCCGTCCGGGCGCGTACACTGTTGCCCATGACTAGCCACAACTCCAGCACACTCGAATTGCCCACCCTGGCGGAACTGCGCCGCCGCGGTACGAAGAAGTGGCGCGGCTACCCCGATGACGTCATCCCCATGTGGGTCGCGGAATCTGACTTCCATACCTGCCCCGCCGTCGCCCGCGCCATCCAGGACTGCGTGGACCGCGAATATTTCGGCTACTCCGCCGACGACGTGGAGCTGCGAGAAGCACTCGCTGCATTCTACGAGCGCCGGTTCGGCTGGAGCTTCTCCCCCGACTGGGTTCGTACCGTCCCCGACGTGGTTAAGGGTGTGACGATTGCCGTCGAAGAGCTCACCCCCGCTGGCTCCGCGATCGTGCTGCCAGTTCCCGCCTATAACCCCTTCTTCGAGATCCCCGACGTCACCGGCCGGCCCGCGATCGAAGTGGCTCTGACCCCGGAGGGCAGGTTCGACCTCGCGGCCCTGGAAGAGGTCTTCGCATCCGGCACCGCAAGCACACGCGGGCGCGTCGTCGTCGGAAAGGAAGCGGGAAACAACGGACCGGCGGAAGAAGGAAACCCAGCCGCGCCGGCCGGGTCGCTGATCTTGTGCAGTCCCTATAATCCGCTCGGCCGGGTGTTCAGCGAGGAGGAACTGCGCGACGTCGTCGAGCTGGCGGCGAAGTACAACGTGCGGGTCATCTCCGACGAGATCCACGCCCCCATTATCTATCCGGGACACCAGCACACCCCGGCCGCCTCGATCAGCGAGATCGCGGCGGAGAACACCATCACGGTCACCGCCACGTCGAAGGGGTGGAACACGGCTGGCCTGCGATGCGCCCAGATGATCCTGAGCTCCCCGCGCGACCGCGAGATCATGGCAGGAGTGCACAAGCTGCGCACCGGGGAGGCATCCACCATCGGGATCGCCGCCGCGACCGCCGCCTACAGCGACGAGTCCGGCTGGCTGGAGGAACAGATCGACTACCTCAGCGGCAACCTCGACCTGATCGAACGCCGCCTGCCCGAGGTCCTGCCCGGCGCAACATTCCACCGACCGGAGGGGACCTACCTGCTGTGGGTGGACGTCCGCGACGTCCCCGGGATTTATACGGCGACGGACGGGAACAGCGAAACACCCCCGGACCCAGCGGAGCAGATCTTTAAGCGGGCGAAGGTGGCCTTCAACACCGGAGCCATCTACGGTGCCGGCGGTGACGGGCACGTGCGGATCAATTTTGCGACGTCTCGGGAGATCCTCACCGAGGCGCTGGACCGCATCGCCGCGGCAGGCTTTGGAGAGCGCGCCTAAAGCCTGTCTGCCCTCTTCGCTAGGCTTCTTGGTTGGTAAACCTCTAGCCCAACGAAGGAGCAAGCGAGTACATGATTGCCGCTTTCGGCAGGATCCTGCGATCCACGAAGGAGCTCATGCCCTTCTACGTGATCGTGATGATCTCGAGCATCCTCACCGCCGGCCTGGCGCTGGCCGCACCATTCCTGGTGAAAAACGCCACCGACACGATCGTGGCCTCGGTGCAAGGCGAGCTCTCCCGCGACACCGCGCTGCAGACCGTGATCTGGCTGGCCGTGGCCCTGCTCGGCGTGGAACTGGCCAGTAACCTGGTTCGCAATATCGGCGGCTGGTTCGGTGACGTGATGGCCACCCGGATGCGGCAGATCCTCTCCAACCGCTACTTTGCGAAACTGCTCAGCCTGCCTCAGAGCTACTACGACAAGCAGGTCACGGGCACCATCATCTCGCGATTGGACCGCTCGATCCTGGGGCTCACCCAGTTCCTGCAGTCCTTCGCCAATAACTTCTTCTCCATGCTGCTGACGGTGGCGATGATCCTGGTGATCACCGCGATCTACTACTGGCCACTGGCCCTGCTGCTGGCCGTGATCTTCCCGATGTATCTGTGGCTCACCGCGCTAACGAGCCGAAAGTGGATCGTCTGGGAGAAGGAGAAAAACGAGCACATTGACACCGCCCAGGGCCGGTTCGCCGAGGTCATCGGCCAGGTGAAGGTAGTCAAGTCCTTCGTCACGGAGCTGCGCGAGCTGCGCATCTTCCAGAAGCACTTCGACGAGACCGTGCAGATCACCCGCGTGCAGTCCCGTTACTGGCACATGATGGACACCCTCCGCATGGGCGGGATGAACATCATCTTCTTCGCCATCTACCTCACCCTGTTCTGGCAGACGATCAGCGGGCGCTTCACCATCGGCGACATGGTCCTGCTCCTGCAGCTTGTGGTCATGGCCCGCCAGCCGGCCAGCATGATGAGCTGGCTGGTGGACACCGCCCAGCGCGCCGCCGCCGGTTCCCGCGAATACTTCGAAGCGATGGAGGAGCTGGAGGAGCCAACAACAGCACCCGCCTTGCAGCAAGCCTCTCGCCCAGGCGGCAGCATGCTCGTCGACCAGGAGGATGTGAACGCTGCTCTCGTCCCGCAGCTTTCAGCCCCGCAGTCGGGGCCGGTCTTCGAGTTCCGGGACGTGGATTTCGAGTACCTGCCCGGCGAGCCCGTCATTCACGATGTGAGTTTCAGCGCGCAGCGGGGCCAGACGGTGGCGCTGGTCGGTGAGTCCGGCGGCGGTAAATCCACCCTGGTGAACCTCCTGCTGGGCCTGTACCAGCCCACCGCTGGGACGCTCACCGTCTGCGGTGAGGACGTCTCGACGTTGAGCAGCGCGGAGCTACGTTCCTCGGTGGGCGTGGTCTTCCAGGAGCCGGCGCTGTTCTCCGGCACGATCCGCGAGAACATCGCCTACGCCACCCCGTATGCCAGCCAGGCAGATATCGAGGATGCCGCCAAGCGTGCGAATGCGCACGAGTTCATCGTGGGCTTCACCGACGGCTACGACACGGTCATCGGAGAACGGGGCCTGCGGCTGTCCGGCGGCCAGAAGCAGCGCATCGCGGTAGCCCGAGCGATGCTGAAGGACGCCCCCGTGCTGGTATTGGATGAGGCCACCTCCGCGCTGGATACCAAGGCAGAGCGCGTGGTCCAGGCGGGCCTGGAACAACTGATGGAAGGGCGCACCACACTCGTGATTGCCCACCGGCTGTCGACGATCGCAAACGTGGACACCATCGTCACCCTGGACGAGGGCCGCGTCGACGAGGTTGGCTCCCCCTCGGAGCTGGCGACCTCCGGGGGTATCTACTCCGAACTGCTGAAGCTCACGGGCTCGACCTCGGCTGCTGACCGCGAGCGGTTGAAGCGCTTCGGTTTCTGGGAGGGCGAGCCGGAGGAGGAGCCCGCGGAGGGCTAAGCCCCCGGGCTGGCCGAGGAACTCAGGCAACGTGGCAACAAGAAAGGCTCCCACCGGAAAACCGGCTGGGAGCCTCAAAAATTTTCAGCCTAAGCGCCGGGGCTTATGCCCAGGGGCTTAAACGAGGGATAATTCTTTACTTGTCGGTCGCGTCGTTGAAGACCTCAGCAGCCTTGTCCTTGACCTCGTTAGCCTTGTCCTGCAGATCGGACTTAGCCTGATCGATCTTGCCCTCAGCCTTGGTGGACTCGTCGCCCGTTGCGTCGCCGAAAGCTTCCTTTGCCTTGCCCTTGATGTCGTCGATAGACATGTGCTTCCTCCTAGAAGTTGGAATGTTCCGTTGCCCCTCCCACGATACAGAAAAACCGCGGGCGGCGGAGATAGTTTTTAGTACTCGTAGAAGCCCTTGCCGGACTTGCGGCCGAAGTGGCCGGCCTGCACCATGCGGCGCAGCAGCGGCGGGCAGGAGTAGGTCGGGTCGCCGAACTCCTCGAACATGACGTCCGCGATGAAGGCACAAGTGTCGAGACCAACCATGTCGGCCAGGGTCAGCGGGCCCATCGGGTGCGCGGCGCCCAGCTTCATGCCGGTGTCGATGTCTTCTGCGGTGGCCACGCCCTGCTCCACCATGCGGATCGCGGAGAGCATGTACGGCACCAGCAGGAAGTTCACGATGAAGCCGGAACGGTCCTTCGCACGGATGGCGGTCTTGCCCATCTTCTCGGTCGCGAAGGTCTGCGCCTTCTCCACGGCTTCCTCAGAGGTGGTCAGCGCCGGGATGACCTCCACGAGAGGCAGAACCGGAACCGGGTTGAAGAAGTGCAGGCCGAGCACGCGCTCCGGGTTCTTCGTCGCCGAGGCGATGGTTTGGATCGGCAGCGACGAGGTGTTGGAGCACAGCGGGGCGGTCTTGTCTTCGACGATCTCGTCGAGCTGCGCGAAGACGTCCTTCTTGATCTTCTCGTTCTCGACGATGGCCTCCATGACCATCTCGCGGTCCGCGAAGTCCTCCAGGTTGGTGGTGTAGCTCAGACGGGACAGGGTGGCGTCCCGGTCCTCTGCGGAGAGCTTCCCGCGCTCCACCGCCTTATCCAGGGACTTCTCGATGCGCGCCTGGCCGGCGTCGACGGCCTCCTGCTTCAGCTCCCAGACGAGGACGTCCGCGCCAGACTTCGCAGCAACCTCTGCGATTCCAGCTCCCATGAGCCCTGCTCCGACGATGCCTACTCGCTGCACCATGTGAAACCTCCGTTTTGTCGGTAGATAGTTATATTTTCCAGCATAGTGACGCAGGCTACATTTCGCCGTCATTTTCCCCCTCTCCGTCGCCACTCCCCTCGCCTCATTTCGCCCGGTCTGCCGACACGGGCGTTGATAGGATGTTCGGCGTGAATATCGACGGCCAAGAAGTCACGGTCCAACGCATCGATTCGCTCATCGACGGGCTCATCGACGTGCGTTTCCACTGGGAGGCCACCACGCAGCGGGTCAACCGGCTCCGCGAGGGCGGCCCCGCCCCCACTCTTTGTTCCGAGAACTCCGCCCGCCTCTTCGGCTTTGGCCAGAATCTCAGCACGGCCGCCTTCCTGCGAACCCTCGCACCAGGCCAAGCCCCGAGCATTCCCTGGAACGAGCTCAACTCCTCGCTGCAGACCGTCGGCGCGATCCCGAGCCGCGACGAGCTTGAAGCGCAGCGTCCTGAGCTGAAGAAGCTCGCCGAGTACCGGGGCCTGCGCCGCCTGTTCCGTTCCCGTCCGCAGGCTCAGATCGACACGTACCACATGTACGCTGCCATCGACAGCGCCACGGTGCACTCCGTGCTAACCGGTGTGGATGCTGCCCTGGGTTCCACGGATCGCGGCCAGTTCTTGGGTATCGATCTCGCGACAATGCGCCCGGCGATCACCTCCGAACTGGAAAAGCTCACCGGATGGGAGGTGCACTGGCACCAGCCCGAGGATATCGATGTCCACCGGCAAGCACTCGCGCGGCTGGCGGAAGTCGACGCCACCGAGAAATCACTGTTGGCCGAAGTCGAGAGCCAGCAGCGATCCCTGAAGACCAAGCTCGCGGACGCGGAGCTAAGGCAGACCGACATCCAGATCCTCGACCAACTCACGCCATCGACGTCCCTGCGCTTAGGCCCCCTGCAACACCTGAATCTGCTGGACATCGAGGCCGCCACCGTCAGTGACCTCACCCGATACGACGGCGTGGGGGAACAGACCGCTCGGCAGGCCATCGCCGCGGCGAAGCGCTACGCCGCCGAAATGCGTGCGGACCAGCCCGCGGTGATCGACTACCGGGATAAGGGCCCCTCCACCGCCTACGTCCGGGCACTGGCTGAGCTGCTCCAGTTCCGCGAGCAGCGACGCGAAACCCAGCTCGAAGGACCATTCCTGGCACTGCCGGAAGGCTTCGATGCCTACGCGCAGGGCGTCAGCGAATTCGCGCTGGCCCGCCCGGCCGATGGTCCGCGCCTGATCACGCAGGCAGAGCTGACGAGGATTCCGGCCAGAGGCACCCCGCTGTCTGCAGAGCAGGCGTGGAATCTCTACGCCATCCGCGCGGCGGAGTTCCACGCCTTCGGCGACGACAAATCCGCCACCGCCGTGCCGGAGGACATCGCCAAGTCCATCGAGGAGATCACTCTCCGTGGCGTGCTGCACGCGAGCCTGCGCGGCTACCAGGACTTCGGGGCGAGGTACGCGCTTGCCCAGCGCAAGGTCCTGATCGGCGATGAGATGGGCCTGGGCAAAACCATGCAGGCTCTTGCGGTGTTCGCCCACCTCGCCACCCGCGGCGAGAAGCACTTTGTGGTGATCTGCCCACCCAGCCTGCGCATCAACTGGGAACGAGAGATCAAAAAGTTCACGGATCTTGAACCCCACCTCATCGCCGGGCCTTACAAAGATGCCACCTACGAGACCTTCAGCAACCGGGGCGGGGTCGCCATCGTGGGGTTCCCCGAGGTGCGCGGGGACTCCACAATCATGACCGGAGACCTTAAATTCGGCGCGCTCGTCGTCGACGAGGCGCACCGGGCAAAGAACCCCAAGTCCAAGCAAGCCCAGGGAGTGCAGCAACTCACCGCACGGACGGACGTCGTTACCTACCTTTCCGGCACCCCGCTGGAAAACCGGGTGTCGGAGATGGAGACGCTGCTGGGCTACCTCGACCCAGAGCTCGAGCCCAAGCTCGAAAAGGCACGCAGGAGCGCTCGTGAGTTCCGCAAGGTCGTCGCGCGCCGCTACCTGCGCCGCAACCAGAGCGACGTCCTCGCCGAGCTGCCCCCGCTGACCGAAACGGAGGAATGGATCGAGGCGCGGGAGTCGGACCGCGAGAAGTACAACGAGGCCGTCGAAGCGGGCAACTTCATGCAGATGCGGCAGAGCTTCAGCGGGCCGGGGTCGGCGAAGATGGAACGCTTCGCCGAGCTGCTCACCGATGGTCTGGACGACGATAAGACGATCGTGTTCACGTACTTCCGCGGCGTGCTCGATCACCTCATGGGTAGCCTCGGCGACCGGGCATTCGGCCCGATCGCGGGCGGGGTGAGCCACCAGGAACGCCAGCAGGCAGTGGATGATTTCACGGCAGCTGAGCCTGGCGCGGTGCTCGTCGCTCAGATCAATGCCGCCAGCGAAGGGCTCAATATCCAGGCGGCGAACCACGTGGTTCTCATCGAGCCGCAGCTCAATCCGGCGGTCGAGGCGCAGGCCATCGCACGCGCCCACCGCATGGGCCAGATCAACCCCGTGGAGGTACACCGGCTGCTCACTCCGGATTCCGTGGAGGAGCAACTGCATCTGCTGCTGGCAACTAAGCGGGAACTGTTCGATTCCTATGCCCGGGACTCGGTGGCCGCCCAGCAGAATCCGGAGGCCATGGATATCACTGACCAGCAGGTCATGAGCGAGGTGCTCGCCGCCGAGAAGGAGCGGATCAAGGAACTCCGGGGTGAAACCCCGACCCTCTAGGTCGCCCTAGGCCTGGTTCAACTTCTCAAGCCTGCGTCGGCGGGCGCACAGCAACAGCCCGCGGGCTGGCGCTGGGTGTTAGCCCAGCTGGTTGATCAGCTCGTCGGCGCGATTGCGCAGGTCCTGTTCGAGCTGGTCGGTGTCGGGCAGCTGAATGCCGCCAGTGCCATTGCCCGGGTTATTCCCCTCCGGTGCTGGGTTAGGATCCCCGCCCGGCTGCTGCGTACCCGAGTCCTGGTTGTCGCGGCCGCCGAGGCGATTGCGCAGATCATCCAGGCTGGGGCCGCGACTCGGCTCCTGCGTCTCCGGCGCTTCGGTGCTCGGCTCGGTGGTGACGGTGGTGGTTGTGGTCGTCGAGCTCGAGGTCTTGTCGTCCGCCGACTCGTCGGAGCGGTTATTCCACCACATGAACCCGCCGATCAGCAGGGCGATGACCAGCAGGATTCCCAGGATGGTCCCCACTGGGGTGCGCCGCTTGCCCTGGCCATTCTGCCCTTGGGCTCCGCCGCTGAACTGGGGGTTGCCGTGCTGCTGTGGCTGGCGCGGCGGGTAGCCATTCGGCGGCTGCTGATAGCCCTGCTGTGGGCCTGGCCCTTGCGGTCCGGGGTAGCCGGCACCGTAGCCCGGTGGTGGGCCCTGCTGGTACTGCGGCTGATTGTGGCGATACTGAGGAGGCTGCCCGTTCTGGTAGTCCGGCTGCCCTGCCGCCCCGTGCGGCGGGTACTGCGCGGCCCCATAGCCCGAGGTGCCCGCTGCCCCGTCCGGAAGGTATTGAGTGTCGAACTGCCCCGTCGCGTCCTGATCCGCCCCACCCTGTGGGCGAATAATGCGCGTTGCATCATCGTTTCCGTCGAAACCGTCGCCGGCCTGGTCAAAGCCCCCGTCATTGACGCGGGGGAAGAATGAGGTCTCGGCGTCGTCGTCCTCAAAATCCCAATTGGGACGGCCGTTTCCGTTGTCGCGGTTATTGCTCACAGTCTGTTTCCTCCTTCAAGGGAAGAACCCTTTTCTTGAGGAACCAGTCTAGGTGACTTAAGCGACTACCAGGAGTGTGGGCGGGCGGACTTCACATCTTCCGTCTGCTTGGCAGGCCCACCCCAGGTGAAGGCGGCGGCGGTGTAATTCGCGCCGTAGCTGGCGGAGCTCACCGCGGTCTGGCCATAATCGGACCAGCCCCACTTGGTGCCTTCGGCGCCCGGCAGCTGCGCGGTACCCCAGTTTTGGCGGGTGCCGTCGCTGGCCACGGGGGCCGCCGTGCCCATCCAGAACAACACCGGGGAGTTGGGGGTGTGCTTGCGCAGATTATCGAGGAAGACCGCGGCGTCCGTCGCGCTCGTCAGCGAGGTGCCCCACTTATCCCCCGCCACGGTGCTCCACAGGCCATAGCGCTGGGCGGTTTTGGTGATGGCCTCCGGGTACTTCTTATAGAGCTGATTAGCGGCATCGTCGTCGGAGATGCGCAGCATCTTCTGCGTGAGGTACCAGTCCCGGCCGGACTTATCCCCGGACTTCAGGACGTAGTCCGCGATATACATCTTCATCACGGACAGGCCGGGGCGCGGTTCGTCGGCGTTGCCGGTCTTCGCGATCCCCTTCGGGGTGACGACGGCCATCGTCGTCTCGGCTGGCACGTTGGTGATGTACTTGCCCAGATCTTCGGACGTCGCTGGCCATGCAGCGAGCGCTTCCTGCTTCGCCGCGTTCGTTGCACTAACCGGGCCCGCGACGGCCGAGACAGTGAGGCCCGCACCGAGGAGTACGGCAGCGAGCGAGCGTGCCGGTGTCGCGGCAGTGCGGATATTGAACTTCACTGTCTTCCCACCTTTCAACGTCCAGGGGTGCCCGAAGCAGCAGAAATGCAGCTGAGGGCACGAGGTTTTCGGATTAACCCTACCTTAGAGCCCTCTCAGAGCAACGCAGCCCAGCCAATTTTGTTCAGCACAGGGCTTGGAAATCTCGGCACTTAGGCCCGCCCGGAGGCCATGAGGGTTTCCATGAGCTCCTCCTTGACCACCGGCTTCAGCCCCCAGGGGTCCACGCCCACATCGACCTGGCCGGCCCCGGTGATGGGGGTCGGCGAGTGAAGGTGGCCGTGCAGCATCCAGGGCACGTCCAGGCGCAGCTCATCGTGGCGGGAACCACCCGGGATATGGTCCTGACCGGGGCGCGGGAAATGGTTGAGCCACACCGTGTGTCCCTCCCAGAGGAGGTTTTGCATCGACTGCACGGAGTCGAAGACCTCCAGGAAGCGGGGCTGGCGCAGGTAGGCGTGCGTGTGCAGCGGATGGGTCGAGTCGTGGTTTCCGCTCACCAGGTGGAGGTAGACCCGCGGCATGTCATCCGCCTTCAGTGCCGCCTGGATCTTGTCGAGTGCTGCCTCTTCTTGCGGTTCCCAGCCGCTGGAGATATCCCCGAGGATCCACAGGTGGTCCCCCTCTTGCAGGGCTTCGCGAAGGTTGCCTAGCAGTGTGGCGTCGTGCCGGGCGACACCGGCCTCGTCCTCGCCGAAACCCCTAATGCCGGACACCAAGGGGTGCCCAAGATGCAGATCGCTCGTGAACCAGGTCGTGGATGCTTCTCCGCCGGTCAACATCGCGCACACCTCCCATAATCCTCACGCGCGCTGCGCCCGCCGGGCTGACGGCCGCGCTCTGTTGAACACTTTCGCTCCAGCTTAGCCATACTCAGCACAAAACCACTCCGTTTCACACTTTGGGAACTTAATCCCATATAGTGGGTTTATGACACAGCACGACAACCCCACGAACACCACCACCGTGGACGCCGAAGAGCGCTCGGCACGTATCGCCGTCTTCGCTTTCCCGGCGTTCATCTTGGCTGGCTCTGCCCTGGCCTTCTTCTCCCCGGGCACCTTCACCCCGCTGGCCCCGCACGTCTCCACGATGATCGCCATCATCATGCTGTGCATGGGGCTCACGCTGACCCTGCCGGACTTCAAGGAGATCCTGCGCCGCCCCTGGCCGATCTTCATCGGCGTCGTCGCCCAGTTCATCATCATGCCGCTGGGCGCGGTCGCGGTCGCCAAGCTGCTGGGGCTCAACCCGATGCTCGCCATCGGCCTGCTGATGCTGGGCTCCGTCCCCGGCGGCACCACCTCCAACGTGGTCGCCTACCTCGCGAAGGGCGACGTCGCCCTCTCCGTCGCCATGACTTCCGTGTCGACGATCCTGTCCCCCATCGCCACCCCGATCATCATGCTGCTGCTCGCCGGTGAGGAGACCCCGGTCGACGGCGCGAACATGGCCTGGTCCCTGGTCCAGACGGTGCTGCTGCCCGTCGTCGGCGGCCTGGTCATCCGCGTGATCTTCGACCGCTTCGTCACCGCGCTGCTGCCGATCCTGCCGTGGCTGTCCATCATCGCCATCGGTGGAGTGGTCTTCCCCGCTGTCGCGAAGTCCTCCGACACCCTCGCCCAGGTCGGCCTGCTCACCCTCATCGCGGTGATCCTGCACAACGCCATCGGCTACGGCCTGGGCTTCCTGGCAGCCAAGGTCTTCGGTTACCCACAGGCCGTCGCCCGCACCACCTCCATCGAGGTCGCCACCCAGTCCGCAGGCCTGTCCTCCGCGATGGCGGGCAAGTACTGGAGCCCCGAGGCTGCTATCCCGGGCGCGATCGCCGCGGTCTGGCACAACATCTCCGGTGCGATCTTCGCCTTCCTGGCCCGCCGCATCGACGCCAAGCGCGCCGCACAGCCCGCCCACCAGGAAACCAAGCAGGCAAACCCAGAGGAGGTCCCGACCCCGGTCGCGGACTAAAAGCTCACAGAGCTTGCTCACCCTCCCGGCGCGTGAGCCCACGGGTTCACGCGCACAACCCAGAGACAGCTTCAATACACAACGATCCGGCGAAGCCAAGTTTGGCGGCCGGGTCGTCGTCATAATCGAGGTCGCCACCCAATCCGCAGGCCTGTCCTCCGCGATGGCGGGCAAGTACTGGAGCCCCGAGGCTGCTATCCCGGGCGCGATCGCCGCGGTCTGGCACAACATCTCCGGGGCTCTGTTCGCTTTCCCCATGCGCCGCTTCGCCAAGAACTAGCGGACCCCTACCATGGGGTTCATGCGCATCTTCGGCTTTGAATCCTTCGGCGGCCCCGATGTCACCCGCTTCCTCGACGTCGCCGACCTCACCTGGCAGCCCGGCAGCGTGCTGATCCGCCCCACGGCGATCAGCTTGAACCCCGGCGACATTAAAGTGCGGAATGGCCAGCGCCAGGGTTCCTTCCCGGTCTCTTTCCCCATGGCCATGGGCCGCGAGGCCGCCGGCACCGTCGTGCAGGCCGACCCTTCTACCGGTTTCTCACCAGGTGATCGCGTCTTCGGCTCGGCTTTCTCCGGCACTGGTGCTGCGAGCGATGCTCTTGTTCTTTTGGACGCCACCTCGACCGCAGCTATCCCCAGCGGTGTAGAGGCCACGGATGCCACCTGCCTCCCCGCGGCTGCCGGGACCGCCTACGACGCTTTGGCAGAACTGCACGACCTGGAGACTTGGCCGGATGAGGGCGCCCGTCTGCTGGTGATCGGCGCAGGTGGCGGTGTGGGCACGCATGCCCTGCAGTTAGCGCGGCATTTCGACATTGAGGTCATCGGCATTGCCAGTGCTCGCAAGAAGGCGCTGGTAGAGCGCCTGGGGGCGCGGTTTATGGACACCGCGGAGCTAGGCAAGACCGGTTCCCACGTCACCGTTCCACCAGTGGACGGCATCCTGGATCTAGTCGGCGGCGAGGTCTTGGAGGGGCTGGCGCACCTTGCACCAGAGGGCGCGATCCGCAGCGCCGCAGACAAGCAGCTGGCCGCCCGCCTGGGTGGCAGTGGCATCACTCGAATCCGCACCCAAGAGCGTTTCGCGGAGCTCGCCCGCTTGGTCGCGGACGGCGCGATGCGCCCGGTGATCGGCAGAGAGCTACCTTTCAGCGCCGCCGCCGAGGGCTACCAGGAGGTCGAGTCGGGCCACGCGCTGGGGAAGGTTGTTCTCACTGTGAATGACTAGCGGAAGCGCTAGGCTTCTTCATTAATACGACTCTTTGCTTTGCTTAAGGGCATTTTCATGAAGCGCATGCCTGCCCTAGTCCTACTCACCGTCGCCGCGATGGGATTAAGCGCCTGCGGATCTGAAGATTCCAACGATGCCGCCGACTCAGGCAGTGCCGCCAACGCCTCTGCACAGCAGGATTCGGCAGCTAAGGATCACAAAGCCCGCTTGCCCTCCCGGCGCGTGAGCCCACGGGTTCATGCGCACAACCCAGAGCAGCTGAAATACACAACGACCCGGCGACGCCAAGTTTGGCGGCCGGGTCGTCGTCATAAAGGAAGGAAGTTAGTCCTCGCCCCCGGTGGACAGGGCGGCGACGAAGGCCTCCTGCGGCACCGAGACGGTACCGATGTTCTTCATGCGCTTCTTACCTTCCTTCTGCTTCTCCAGCAGCTTGCGCTTACGCGAGATGTCACCGCCGTAACACTTGGCGAGGACGTCCTTGCGCAACGCGCGGATGTTCTCACGCGCAATGATCTTCGAACCGATGGCAGCCTGGATCGGCACCTCAAACTGCTGGCGCGGGATCAGGTCCTTGAGCTTCACGGCCATCTTATTGCCGTAGTAGTGCGCATTCTCGCGGTGCACGATCGCGCTGAACGCATCCACCGGCTCGCCCTGCAGCAGGATATCCACCTTCACCAGATCAGCCTGCTCCTCGCCGGCCTCCTCGTAGTTCAGGGAGGCGTAGCCCTTGGTGCGAGACTTCAGGGAATCGAAGAAATCGAAGATGATCTCGCCCAGCGGGATGCGGTAGCGCAGCTCCACGCGATCCTGGGAGAGGAAGTCCATGTTCTTCATCTGGCCGCGCTTGGACTGGCACAGCTCCATGGTCCCGCCCAGGAAAGCCTCCGGCACGATGATCGTCATATCCACCATCGGCTCGTAAACCGCCTGCAGCTTGCCACCCGGCCAGTCGGACGGGTTGCGCACGAAGGTTTCGGTACCGTCCTCCTGGATCACGCGGTAGACCACGGACGGGGCAGTGGAGATCAGGTCCAGGCCGAACTCCCGCTCCAGGCGGGTGCGGGTGATCTCCATGTGCAGCAGGCCCAGGAAGCCGCAGCGGAAACCGAAGCCCAGGGCGACGGAGGTCTCCGGCTCGAAGCTCAGGGAGGCGTCGTTGAGCTGCAGCTTCTCGATGGCCTCGCGCAGCTCCGGGTACTGGTCCGCGGAGATCGGGAACAGACCCGAGTAGACCATCGGCTTCGGCTCCGCGTAGCCCTGCAGCGGCTCGGTCGCGCCGTTGTGCGCCAGGGTGACGGTATCGCCGACCTTGGACTGGCGGACGTCCTTCACACCGGTGATGAGGTAGCCCACCTCGCCGACGCTAAGCCCCTTGGTCTTCGTCGGACCCGGGGAGACGACACCGATCTCGAGGGTGTCGTGCTCCGTACCGGTGGACATCATCTTGTTCTTCTCGCGGTCGTTCAGGCGACCGTCCATCATGCGGACGTAGGTCACCACACCGCGGTAGGTGTCGTACACCGAGTCGAAGATCAGCGCGCGGGCCGGGGCATCCGGGTCACCCACCGGGTGCGGAACGAGCTCGCAAACCCGGTCCAGCAGCTCCGGCACGCCCTCGCCCGTCTTGCCCGAGACGCGCAGGACTTCATCCGGCTCGCAGCCGATGATGTTGGCCAGCTCCTGGGAGTACTTGTCCGGGTCGGCGGCCGGGAGGTCGATCTTGTTCAGGACCGGGATGATCTCCAGGTCCTTATCCATCGCGAGGTAAAGATTCGCCAGCGTCTGGGCCTCAATACCCTGGGCGGCGTCGACCAGCAGGATCGCGCCTTCACACGCCTCGAGGGCGCGGGAGACCTCGTAAGTAAAGTCCACGTGGCCCGGGGTATCAATGAGCTGGAGGACCAGCTTCTCCCCCTCGTGTGCGCCGGACTGCGGCACCCACGGGATGCGAACGTTCTGCGCCTTAATGGTGATGCCGCGCTCCCGCTCCAACTCCATGTTGTCCAGGTAGCGGTCGCGCATATCGCGGTGTTCGATGACGCCGGAGAGGTCGAGGATGCGGTCCGCCAGCGTCGACTTCCCGTGGTCGATGTGCGCGATGATGCAGAAGTTTCGGATCCGCTCGGGCTCCGTAAACGTCTCGATGGCGTAGTTCTTCTGCTTGGCGCTCATGCCGTACTCCTCGACTCTCCTTCAAGCCACTTCTCCCCAGCACGGTGCGGGGGTAAATCGCTATCCAAACCCTACTATGTTCCGCGAATTGTGCACTATCGTCGCGCCTCGTTCCTAACGCCCCGCCAGCCGGGCGCGATAAGATCAGCGCTATGCCCCTTTTCGACCGAACGCCACCGCAACCGAAGCAGCAGGACCGGCCTGGCCGGATCACCCGACTGCTCAACCGGCACTTCCGGCACTACGGGAACCTGGCCGAGGGGCTCGAGCTACTGAACTCCGAGCTGGGGCTCACGGAATCCGCCAACGTGAGGTACGTGCCACCCGAACCCACCGTCAAGACCCCGACGCGCGTTCATGCGCGCGCCACGATTTATGCGCCAGACATGGACGGCCAGGCGGACCCCGGTGAGGTGGTGTGGGCGGATATCCGCCCCAACCGTGGGGCCGAGATCCAGCGACGGGCCGTCCTCATCGTCGGACGCAACCACCACACGCTGCTGACCCTGCTGATCTCGTCGAACGAAGAGCACCGCAACCACGACAATTGGGCTGCGATTGGGCCGGGCGCGTGGGACATGAACCGCAGCGAGAGCTGGGTACGCCTCGACAAGATCCTCGAGATCCCTGAGGCGCAGATCCTCCGGCGCGGACTGCATATGCCGGAGCGGCGCTACGACCGCATCGCTCAGCGGCTCCGCGAGGACTACGGCTGGCACTAGGCCGGTTAGGTTTCGCGCCTAGCAGCTGCTAAAATCCCTCGAGTTCCCCATGGGGGATTCGGGCCACCGACCGCACGGCGCAGGACCTTGGGCATCGTGTGAGAGAACGTCGTTGGACACACTCGGCCACCATGGTTGTCACGAACACTGATTTTTAAGGAAGAGGTAGCCAGCACATGGCAAACATCAAGCAGACCAAGAAGCGCGTTCTCACCAACGAGATCGCACGTCAGCGCAACAAGGCAGTCCGCTCCCGCCTGCGCACCGAGTCCCGCAAGTTCCACGCACTCGTGGAGGCCGGCGACAAGGATGCAGCCGAGAAGCAGATGCGCGTTGCTGCTCGTCTGTACGACAAGGCCGTCACCAAGGGCGTTCTGCACCGCAACAACGCGGCGAACAAGAAGTCCCGCATGGCCGCACACCTGAACGGCATGAAGTAAAGTACGCCGTTTCAGGGGGACCGCGCAGCGCGGGGGTTTCTCCGCCGCGGGGTTCCACTAGAGTACGAAGGGATCGGTTCTCCGGTCCCTTTTTGCTTTCCTGCGAAACCGCAATTTCGCACTCCTCTTTTTGAGAATCCAAGGAGCCACAAGTTCTATGAAGGAACGCTTCCGTTCGGCACTGTTCGGCACCGCGTTGGGGGACGCATGGGGCTTTCCTTATAACGCCGAGCCCCAGTCGGACAGCACCCCGCTGCCGGATCAGCTGAAGATCAGCGACGACACGCAGATGACGCTGGCGCTGACCGCCGCGATGCGGGCGATCGACGAGGGCGACATGGACCGCGACGAGGGCATGGAGACCATCGCCAGCCAGTTCATCGCGTACCGCCGGGACCCGGACTACCAGCGCTACCCGGGCGCGTCGAACACCGAGTCCCTGGATCGCCTGCTCGAACACGGCCCCAAGGAGTGGGACAAAGTATCCACCCACTCCCCTGGGTCGGGCGCAGTGCTGCGCTCCTCGGCCTCCGCGTTCCTCGGCCAGGGCGGCACCGGCGTGGGTTGGAGCGTGCTGCAGACCACGCTGACCCACGACTCCTGCCCGGCACGTGCGGCGGCAGCGGTCGTGGCGTGCGCGCTGCTCGCGGACCCAGGTTCGGACCTGCTCGACGTGGCCTCCGGGCTGGCGGGCGACCGGCACTTCGATGAGGACACGATCCTCACCGACCAGGAGAAGTCGGACATCATCGAGGACCTGGAGAACGCGCTCATCACGGACCTGCCGGGACCGGATGTGCCACTCGTCGAGCTGGTGAACCGCGTGATCGAGGTACGCAAGGTGATCAGCCCCATGCTGGCCAGCGGGGATTTCGAGGAGCTCTACCGCGATAGCCACAAGTTCCTGAAGATTCTGGGACGTGGCTGGGGCGCGGGTTCCGCTACCGCCTCCGCGCTGCTCCTGGCACAGCTGTATCTGGACAATGCTGAGCGCTACGCCCCGCAGGACTTCCTGCACGTCGCCGTGAGCTGGGAGGGTAACCGAAACTCCCGCGCCGCACTGACGGGCGCGCTGATCGGCGCGCACCTGGGGGATAATCGCTGGGAGGCGACCCGCGATTATGACTTCGGGTCCCGTTACGATCAGGCGATCCACTCCGGGGTCTGGGCCGGGTTCGGCGCCTAGTTCCCCGGTCGGGGGAGGCTATGGGGTGGTCGCCGGATTACACCGCCACCAGGCGACAGCACTAACGGCGGGCGATGAGCCCCGCGAGCTGTCGCACCGTGTCCTCCACCGCATATTCCGGGGCGGGCAGCTGCCCCTTCACCCCGGCATCCAGCTGCGCGACCAGCTGCACGCCCCGGGACACCGCCGCCGGGGGCCACTGCCTGGCCACCCGCAGCGTCTTCTCTAGCTTCCAGGGCGCCATCCCGAAGGCCGACGCATCCCTCCGTGGATCGATCCGTCCAGCACCGGCCACGCGCGCCACGTCTCGCATCGCGGTAGACAGCGCCGAGGCGATGAGCACCAGTGGCACCCCCAGCTGAATCGCCCGACGCGCCGCGGCCACGGCCTCCCCCTGGCGGCCGGCCAGCACCAGGTCCGCGATATCGAAACCGGTGACCTCCGCCTGCCCCTGGTAGTAGCGCTGCACGGCATCCGGGGTGACGTTCGCATCGGTGTCGGCGACCAGCTGGCTCACCGCACTCGCCAGCTCGCGCAGATCGGAGCCCACCGAGTCGAGCATGCGGTCCACGACCTCCGGGCCTACGCTCACCCCATAGGAGCGGAACTCCTGCTCCACGAAGGATCGCCGCTCCCGGGGCCGGAGTGGCTCCGCTGGGAAGATCCGTACCCCGAGCTTCTGCCACTCGTTGACCAGCCGCTTATTGCGGCCCTTCCCGCTGTGCAGCAGGATCAGCACCACGCCATCAGCCGGGGTTTCGATGGCGGACTTCAGCAGCGCCACCGTCTCCTTCCCGCAGTCCGCGACCCCGGAGATCACCACGATCCGGTCCTCTGCGAACAGCGAGGGGCTCAGCAGCTCGATGAGCTGCGGCTCGCTCAGGTTGGTGGCCTTGTGCAGCTCCACGGGTAGGTCTGGATTGCCCGCGTTCTTGCGAGCCGCGTGGACGATGGCGAAGCGTTGCCGCTCGGCGAGGAATTCCTCCGCGCCCACGATCATGTTGACCGCGGAGATCGCCGGGGGTTTCTTGCTCGCCTGTTCGCCACGTGCCATGCCCAAAATCATGCCAGATCATCGCGGGCCACCGGAAACAACCAGCCCCTTCGGTGTGAGCAGCCCCGCCCCATCGGCACAGGGATAGTGCACGGGCACCCCACCCGGCGTCTGGCTTGGCCGCCCGTGGCTGCGCCTCCCCGTGCCCTCGGCGGGCCCTTCGCAGTCCAGCACGACGATGAGCGCTGCCTCCCGGACGCTTAAGGCCTGCGCATCGCTGTTCACCGTCACTACCTTCGGCTCTCCGGCCGCTGTCTGCTCCCCTTTCTTTTCGACGACGCCGCCCGCTTGCAGTGTGAGCTTCCCCCGCGGCGTCTGGCAGGGCTGGCGCGTGGCGGTGGGATAGCGAAGCTGCCAACCGCTTGTTTCGCCGTCCCGACCGCAGACCGCGACGGCCCAGTGTGGCTCGGCACCGAGGTCGCTGCCCCAGCCCGGCGCGGGTGCCGCTGCCTCGTAGGGCCCGAGCTGCCAGGTGCCGATGCGTACGAGAAGCATCGCGCAGGCGATGAGCACGGGGATGGTCTGCCACCACAGCATCCCCATTGCTGCCAGGATCATCGCCCCGAGCATCGCTGCCCAGGCCAGCGCCCAGCCGGGTCCGCCGGGGGTGTGGAGCACCCAGGTGCGGGAGCATCGCTCGGCCACGGTGTGGATCCACCATGCCGCGGGGGCTGCAGGAACGAGAAGCCAGGCGGCCAGACCCACGGGCATACCGAGGAGCAAGGCAGCGCTGCCGACGAGGCAGGCAACAAGCGCCAGCACCATCAGCGGGGCGACCGCCCATCCCACCGCGAGGTTGGCGGGCACGGCCGCGGGCGAGACGATGCCCGTCATCATGACGATCGCCGGCTGGGTCGCCACATCGGCGACGAAGGAGACCGCGAGAGCGCGCAGGAGCATCCCTTCGACCACCCGTGGCTCGCGAGCCCAGCGGCGCTGGGTGAACCGGCCCCAGACCAGGATGAGCCAGCGGCCAATCCGGGGGCCGGCGGTCACGATCGCCACGGTCGCCAGCACCGAGAGCAGCAGGCCGTACTCCACTGCCATGCCAGGCCGGATCAGCACCAGGGCCAGAACCGCCCCACCAAGGGCTGCCAGCGAGTCGCTCCACCGGGAGCTCAACACCGCCACCGCCCCGACGAGCCCCATAAACCCGGCGCGCAGGATACTCGGCAGCGGCCCCACCACCATCGTGAAAGCCACGAGGGTGCCCATGACGATGACCCACCTACCCCGCCGGGACACCCCGCACGCGGTGGCGGCGATGGTCACCGCGCTGATGAGCACGGCGACATGCAGCCCGGAGACGGCGGTCAGGTGGGAAAGCCCGCTGACGATGTAGTGCTGCCGAATGTCCTGGGGCATCTGTGAGATATCCCCGATGAGCATGCCCGGGATCAGCGCCTCCGCACCGGAAAACCAGGCCTGGTTGGCCAACGTAGCCATCGGCCCGGTGCTGGCCAGCTCGTTGATGTTCCGGCGCAGCCGTGCGGAGATCCCCATAACGCCCCGTGGCTCTGCCGTGATGCTGGGCTGCCTGGTCGCGGAGAGCCTGGCGGGCACCAGCCCAGGGCGCTCATCGGCCCGCACGGTCGCCGCGAGTTCGAGGGTGGTGCCGGGCTGAGCAGAAAGCAGCTCCGGGCTGCGGTGGCGGTCGTTCACAAACAGTGGCAGCTCGCCCAGCCCAGTGATCCGTACCGGGATCTTCAGGCTGCCGCCGTTGAGCACCCGTGCCCCACCGGCGATGGTGACCTCTCCCCGGTAGTGGCCCCGCGCCCCCTCCTCGTTTTTCTCACCTTGCTGGCCTGTCGATTCGCTGGAGCTGAGTTCGCGCATGATCGGGTGACTATCCACCCGGTGAACCTGCAGGGCTGTGCCCGCTGCGGCCAGGCTGGCGATCGCCGCCGCGACCACAAGGTTCCACCCGGCAGCCCGAAGCAACCCGCGCCAGCGCAGGTAGCTGCGCACCCGTGATGAGACCAGCACCGCTGCCACAACAACCGCAAGGCCCACCGCAGCGACCGCCACCCACGGGCCCCGCAGCAGGATCGTCATTGCCGTTGCGGCCCACGCGGCCGCGGCGGGAAGCAGCAGCCTGAGGTCCGGTCCACGGCGGGCGCGCTGCGCATCGGGTGAGCGCGGATCTCGAGCCGCCTCCGGGGGCCTGCGGCCCGCCACCGAGTCCACGGGCTGGTTCTGCTCACCCGGGTGCTGCCGCACGCTCACAAGCTGACCCCGTCCTTCATCGCCGCGAGTTTGCCCGGCCCGATGCCGCGGACCTCCATGAGCTGCTCCACGGAGCGGAATGGCCCGTTGGCCTCCCGCCATTCGACGATCGCCTTGGCCGTCGCAGGCCCCACCCCGTCCAGCGTCTCCAGCTGCGTGGCATCCGCGGAGTTGATGTTGACCTTCCCGCCAGCTGCACCTCCCCTGGCCTCGCTACCACCAGCCCCGCCAGCCGACGTACCACCAGCAGTACCGCCCGACGAGCCACCAGCACCAGCCGGCCCGGCCTCTCCTGGCCGCAGCACATAGGAACCGTGCTGGTCCACAACGATCTGCAGGCCGTCGGAAACCTTCTCTGCCAAGTTCACGTTATTGAGATTCGCGCCGGGTAACGCCCCGCCAGCCTTATTGATGGCATCGCCCAGCCGCTGCTTTCCGGTCATCTCCAGCAGCCCCGGGGTGCGCACCTTGCCCTGCACAGATACGACGACCGCCGCGGCGTCGTCCTGCTTGCCGTCACCCGCCGCCGCACCGGAGCCACCGCCCTGGCTGGTGGCGTCGGCTCCAGCGTCCCCGTCACCGGCAGCACCGTCCTTCGCCGCCGCACCGCCAGCCCCGTCCCCACCCGCCGAAAGCACCCTCTCGGCATCCTCGCTATGAACGTTCCTGCCCGCCGGGTTGATGACGTCCTCTGCCTCGTCACCTGTCCGGGTGAGCAATCCGATGCCACCCACCGCGATCACCACAGCGGCGACGATCCCCACCAGCACTTTCGCCGACGCAGCACTCAACCAGGAGCGCTTCTCGAAGTCCACAAGCGCTGTCTCGTGCCCCGGCATCGGCTGGGTCAGCGCGGCGATCCGTTCCTGGAGCGCGCTGTGATCCTGCTTGCGTTGAAAACTGCCTCCCATGCCGCCCAGCGAATCACGGTTGCCGGGCACTCCCACCGAAGCAGAAGGTAACCCCACGCCAAAAACCCTGGGGCCTGTGGACAACCCCGACCTGTGGATGGGGCAGGTTAGTCGCAGACCACGGCCACACCGATCGCACCCGGACCCGTGTGAACCGCGATTCCTTCGGAGACCTCGTAGAGCTCGACGTCGACCTCGGGCAGAGTCGGCGGCGTCGGCTCGGCCGAAGCACCCCCATCGGCAGTCTCCGCCGCGGCATCCTGCGCAGCCTTCGCCGCCTTGTCGGCTTTATCAGCCTTCTCGGACTTCTTCGACTTTTCCGGCTTCAGGGCCCGTTCCACCAGCTGCGCTGGGAGCTCAGCCAACTGTTCCTCGAGCATCTGCTTCAGGTGCTTGGCGGGCTCCACCGCCTCCGACTGCATAATCCCGATCTTCATGCGCCGGGGCTTGCGCCCCTCCTCGGCCGCGGCATCAGCCTCGGCGACGACGACCTCGCTGGCCATCTCCACCAGCTTCGCCATCGCCTTGGCCTGGGTGCGGGTCTTCGCCGCCAGCTGCAGCTCCCCGTCCGCAAGCTTGAGGATCGGCTTGATCGCCAGAGCGGTAGTCAGCAGCGTGCGCGCGGTGGACAGGCGCCCACCCCGGCGCAGGCTATCGATCTTGTGCACATACAGCCACAGGGTCGCGGTGCTCAGCACCCGGTCCGCGGCGTCGGCCACCTCGTCGAGGCTGCCGCCAGCGCGAGCCACCCGGGCGGCCTCCAGCGCAGCGTAACCGAGCGTCATGCCCGCCGTGTTCGTGTCCACGACGCGCACTTTGCCCTCCAACACCCCGGCTGCGGTCACCGCGTTGGACCAGGTGGAGGACAGCTCCTTGGATAGATGCAGTGCGACCACGCCATCGTCCCCACTGCGTTCCAGCAGGCGGGCATAATTAGCGGTCAGCTCCAACGCCCCCAGCCCGGCGGTGGTCTTCTCTGCCCCCTGCCCCGAGGTGTACAGATCCACCACCGTCACGCCCGCAGCGTCGGCGAGATCGCGGGGCAGGCAGCTCGAGGAGTCCGTGATCACATGAACGGTCACCGTGCTGCGCCCCCTTCATCCGGGTTGTCCAGCTGCTGGCCCGGAACCTCTACTCCGACGTTCCAGCCCTCCAGGTACCAGCGCGGGTTGCGCCACCACTCGGCCGCGGCCTCCGGCACTTCAGGAACGGTCGAACCGTCCACCGCGGGCGCGGTCTGCGGCCCGTCCCCCTGCCCAGACACCGGGAAGTGCGGGCGCGCCACCAGCTCGGCCCAGCGCGCGTTGCCGAGCCGGGCGAATACCGGGTAGTGCTCCGCCGGGACATCCAGCAAGCGCGAGGTCAGCGCCGCAATCGACCCACCATGCGCCACCACCAGCACGGTGCCATCGAAGGCATCGGAGGCCATGAGGTCCGCGATCCCGGCCGCGGTGCGTTCGGCCACATCCAGCCGGGTCTCCCCACGGGGCGGTGACCAGCGCGGATCGTGGCGCCAATACGCCCGCTGGCCGGGGTATTGCTCGTCGATCTCGGTGTGGGATCCGCCCTGCCAGTCCCCCAGGTGCGTTTCCCGGAACCGGGGGTCGATCTCGACGTCCAGCCCCCAGGCCTCGGCGACGATACTCGCCGTCTCCACCGCGCGCTCCAGGTCGGAGGCGACCACCTTGGTGACGTTCCAGTCGCGGGCCACCGCGGCGACGTCGCGGGCTTGCTGCCGGCCAACCTCCGATAGCGGGGTGTCCAGCTGGCCCTGCATGCGCCCTGCGGAGTTGTACTCCGTCTCTCCGTGGCGCATCAGGATGAGCCTGCGCTGGCTCGCGTTAGCAGTCATGGCGGTGTTCTTCTTAGTGTTGTTTTATCGTGGCTGGGTTTTAGAGCTCGTCGGCGTCGGGCTCTGGGCCAGCCAGCGGCAGATCGTCGATGGTCTGGACGTCGAGGACATCCACCTCGGCATCCGGGTCCCAGTTGGCGCCGCGATCGACCTGCTCCACGCCCTCGACCTCGATCTGCGGGGCGTCGAGGAAGAGACGGTCTAGCGCATAGTACTCGCGCTCCGCGCGGCGCTGCACGTGGACGACAACGTCGCCGTAGTCCAGCAGCACCCACAGCCCCTCGCCGCGCCCCTCGCGGCGCAGGGGCTTCGTGCCATTTTCGGCCAGGTGATCCTCGACTTCGTCAACGATGGACTGCACGTGGCGTTCGTTATCGCCGGTGACGATCACAAAACAGTCGATGATGGCCAGGCGGTTGGAGACGTCGATGACGAGGATGTCTTCGCCCTTCTTCTCATCTGCCGCCTGGGCAGCGAGACTGGCGAGGGCGATGGATTCTGGTTGTGCGGTCAAGCGAAACCTTTCTCAAGAAGTATGCTCTAGCCCCATGATAGCGGGGCATCCGCGAGGGCTCCGCCTGTTCCCGGCGCGTCGGGCAGTGCGGGGCGCCGTAGGTTGCTGAATGTCGCCTAATCGGCGTACATGCGGTGCTTGGCGATGTACTGCACCACCCCGTCGGGGACGAGGTACCAGACTGGCCGGCCGCTCATCGCGCGCTCCCGGCAGTCCGTGGAGGAGATCGCCATCGCGGGGATCTCCACCAGGCTCAACCTCCCGGCTTCCACTTCCCGGGCCAACGGGGAGTCCAGCATCGAGAGCTCGTAACCAGGCCGGGTCACCCCGACGAAGTTCGCCAAGTCGAACATGGATTCCCAGTCCCGCCAGGTGATGATCTGGTTCAACGCGTCCGCGCCGGTGATGAAGAACAGCTCCGCGTCCGGGTAGATCTTGCGCATATCCGCCAGCGTGTCGACCGTGTAGGTGTTTCCCCCACGGTCGATGTCCACCCGGGAGACTCGGAAACTCGGGTTCGCGGCGGTCGCAATGACGGTCATCAGGTAGCGGTCTTCCGCCGGGGAGACCCGCTTACCCTTCTTTTGCCAGGGTTGCCCGGTGGGGACGAAGACGACAACGTCCAGGTCGAAACGGTCCGCAACCTCACTCGCGGCGACCAGGTGGCCATTGTGGATGGGGTCGAAGGTCCCACCCATGACGCCGACGCGGCGCGGCGAGTCGGGGTTCGCGGGAGCCTCCGTGGCCGGGGACGGGGTGTTAGTCATGCTGCTTAGGCTAGCGCACCGGAGTCGCGGGGCCGGTGCGCGCTGTGTCGCCTAGGGGCGGGTCTGACCCTCGCCAGTGAGCACCCACTTGGTGCTCGTGAGCTCCGGAAGGCCCATCGGCCCGCGGGCGTGCAGCTTCTGGGTGGAGATGCCGATCTCCGCGCCGAAGCCGAACTCCTCGCCGTCCGTCCAGGCGGTGGAGGTATTCAGGGAGAGCGCGGCGGCATCCACGTGCTTCTCGAAGTAGCGCAGCACCTCGTAGTCCCGTGCGGAGATCCCCTCGGTGTGGCCAGAACTGTAGGTGGTGATGTGCTCCACCGCGCCGCGCACCCCATCGACGATCGCGGCGGCGATATCGAAGCTCAGGTACTCGTCGGTCCAGTCCTCCGCGGTGGCCTCCACCACGTCCTCGGCCAGGCTATCCAGTTCGGCCTTCACGCCGTGGACGCGCACGCCGGCAGCAGCCAGTTCTGCGAAGACACGCTTCTTGGCGTCATCAGAAAGAGCCGCATCCAGCAGGACGGTCTCGGTCGCATTGCACACCGAGCAGCGGCGGGTCTTGCCGTTGAGCAGTAGCTGGATCGCCTCGTCCAGGTCGGCGGAGGCGTCGATGTAGAAGTGGCACTTGCCCGTACCCGTCTCGATCGCGGGAACGGTCGCGTTCAGAACAACCGCCTCGATCAGTCGCGCCCCACCGCGCGGGATGACGACGTCGACCAGGCCACGAGCGGTGACCAAGTCCTGGACGGAGTCGTGGCTATCGCACGGCAGCAGCTGGACAATGTCGCGGGTAAGGCCCTGCTCGGCGGCGACGTCCTGCAGCAGCTCCACCAGCTTCTCGTTGGTCTGGCGGGCGGAGCGGGAGCCGCGCAGCAACGGGACGTTGCCGGATTTGATGGCCAGGCCGAAGGCGTCGACGGTGACGTTCGGGCGGGCCTCGTAGACCATGCCCATCACGCCGAGCGGAGTGCGGACCTGCTTGAGGTCGATGCCGTTCGGGCGGGTGTGGCCTCGGACGACCTCTCCCACCGGATCCGGCAGGCCGACGATCTGGCGCAGACCGCCGGCGATGCCCTCGATGCGACCGGCGTCCAGGGCGAGGCGGTCGATCAGGGCGTCGTCGAAACCGGCCTCGCGGCCCGCGGCGACGTCCTTGGCATTGGCCTCGAGGATCGCGTCGGTGTTGGAGATCAGCGCGTCGGCGGCGGCGAGCAGTAGGTCATTCTTCTGCTGGGTGGTGAGCACGACCCGGCTGGCCTGCTTCGCCTTGGCGGCCTTGGCGAGCACTTCTTCGCGCTCGGCTTGACGCTGTGGGGAAAGGTTATCGTTCTTTTCGCTCATCATGCCTCTTTCATCGCTGGGAAAATTTAGGATTGCCCCTGGTGGGGCTCGGAAATCTTGTGCCTAACTAAGCAGCTGCTGGCGGCGGGGCGGCTGCCGGTTGGCGTAATAAGAGAGGTAATCGGTGTGGATCACAGGGCGCTGCGCGTCGCCCGGAAGCTCCGATGTGTGGCGTCCCAGCATCGGGACCAGGTCGGTGGCGTCGTAGTTCACCTCGCCGCGGCCGAAGATCTTTCCGTCGCTGCCCACGAGGTCCACGATGTCGCCGCGGTTGAAGTCACCCATGACCTGGGTGACGCCGACTGCGAGGAGGGACTTGTTGCCGTCGACCACGGCCTCCTTCGCGCCGTCGTCGAGCTGCAGTGCGCCGCGGGACTCGGCGGCGTAGAGCACCCAGAACTTCCACGCGGAGAGGCGATCTTCCTCGGGCCAGAAGCAGGTGCCCACGGACGCGCTTTCCAGGGCTGGGGCGATGTTCTCGGTGGAGGTCAGCAGCACCGGAACGCCTGCTCGGGAGGCCAGGCGGGCAGCGGTGACCTTCGCGGCCATGCCGCCGGTGCCCAGTCGGCCGCCGTCGCCGGCGGCAACCCCCGAGAGGTCATTGCTGCTACGCACCTCGGAAACAAACTGTGCATCCGGCTCGTTCGGGTTGCGGTCGTAGAGACCATCCACGTCGGAGAGCAAGACGAGGGCGTCCGCGAAGACGAGGTGGGAGACGATGGCGGCGAGGCGGTCGTTATCGCCGAAGCGCATCTCGGAGGTCGCGACCGTATCGTTTTCGTTGACGATCGGCACGGCGGAGAGCTGGCGCAGGCGGTCGATAGTGCGCTGCGCGTTGCGGGCGCGGTCGCGGCGGCCGGCGTCGGCGGCGGTCAGAAGCACCTGGCCGATGGTGCGGCCATAGCGGGCGAAGCTCCTCCCCCACTCCTGGGCGAGCAGCACCTGGCCCACCGAGGCGGCCGCCTGCTTGGTGGCCAGGTCGCTGGGGCGCTGGCGCAGGCCCAGCGGGTCCATGCCCGAGGCCACTGCACCGGAGGAGACGACGATGAGGTCCGTGTCATCCGACATGCGGGCTTCCAGAGCATCGGCGATGGTGTCGATGCGGGCGGGGTCCACGCGGCCGGACTCGTCGGTGAGGGACGAGGATCCGATTTTCACCACCAGCCGCTTGGCATTGGCGATGCGGTGACGCACGGTGCCGGGTTCCGGCATCGTGGTGGCATCTAGCTGCTGTGTGGGCATTGAATTTTCGTTGCTCGCTGCAGACATGCCCACCAGTATGCCAAATTACTTATGAATTCTGAGGCTTTTGAGTTATCTAAACGTTATCTAATTCGCTACTCAACGTCGCGCTAACCCTGCCAGCGCTCGGTGTCCGCGACCTCGCCGTCGCCGTAATCATATTCGTCGATCAGGCCGCGTCGTGCCTGGGAGGCACGCTTACGCTGCTCTGCGGTCACGCGGTCCGTCTGCTCCAGTCGGCGGTCCTTGCCGCGGCCGTACGCTGGGGTCTGGTCCACGCCCGCCACGGTCTGCGGATCCCACCCGAAGGTGATCCCACCGATGGTGACCTCGGAACCGTCCACAGCACCGGCCTGCCACAGGGCTTCCTCGACGCCGGCCTTGGCCAGGCGGTCGGCGAGGAAGCCGATGGCCTCGTCGTTCTCGAAGTCGGTCTGCAGGATCCAGCGGTCGATCTTGTGCCCGGTGACGATGAACGCGCCTGGGTTCTGCTTATCCTCGTGGACCTCGAAGTCCGCGAAGCGGCCCTTGCGCTTCGGCCCCACCGACTGCGGGCGGATGACCTGCTGCGGCGCTGGGGTGTCCTCGACCTTCTTGCGGTGCTCCCGGACGATGTCCATCAGGGCAAACCGCAGCTCGTTGAGCCCGGTGCGCGCGACCGTGGAGATGCGGAAGATCGGCCAGCCGAACTTCTTCAGCTCCTCTTCCTGCAGGTCCGCCATGTCCTCGGCGTCCGGGACGTCCATCTTGTTCAGGATGATGACGCGGGGACGTTCCCGGAGGTCGCCCAGGCCCGCATCGGCGCTGAACTCACTCTGGTAGCTGTCCAGCTCGTGCTCGAGGGCGCGGATATCGTCCAGCGGGTTGCGCTCGGATTCCAGCGCGGCTGCGTCCACGACATGCGCTAGGACGGCGGTGCGCTCGATGTGGCGGAGGAAGTCCAGGCCGAGGCCGCGGCCTTCGCTGGCGCCGGGGATGAGGCCCGGGACGTCGGCAATGGTGAAGGTATCGTGATCCACGCTGACCACGCCGAGGTTCGGTGCGAGCGTGGTGAAGGGGTAGTCCGCGATCTTGGGCTTGGCCGCGGAGAGCACGGAAATCAGGGAGGACTTACCCGCCGAGGGGAAGCCCACGAGGCCGACGTCGGCCATGGACTTCAGCTCGAGGGTGACATCCTTCTGCTCGCCGGGCTCACCGAGCAGCGCGAAGCCCGGAGCCTTGCGCGTCTTGGAGGCCAGGGAGGCGTTGCCCAACCCACCGAAGCCGCCCTGGGCGACGATGACCTTCTGCCCGGGGCTGACGAGGTCGGCGAGGACCTCGCCATCTTCGTCGATGACGACGGTTCCCTGCGGGACGTGGAGGGTCAGGTCCTTACCACGAGCGCCGTGCCGGTCGTCGCCGGCGCCGTTGTTGCCACGCTCGGCCCGCACGTGCGGGGAGAAGCGGAAGTCCAGGAGGGTGTGCACCTGGGGGTCAACTTCGAGGATGATGTCTCCGCCGTGGCCGCCGTTGCCCCCGTCCGGCCCGCCCAGGGGCATGAACTTCTCGCGGCGCACGGAGTTACAGCCATTGCCGCCATCGCCGGCTTTGAGGTGCAGAACGACCCGGTCAACGAATTGCGACATGGATGTAAGTCCTTCCTTCGATCGGATTCAAATTTTAGCGAATAATGCAAAGAAGCTCCCGCCCTCGCCCCGGTGGGGCGGAAAGTGCGGGAGCTTCGTGCTCGTGGGTTTGAAAACCGCGGGCTTTAAGCCTCGACGGCCTCGTCCTCCACGATGTTCACCAGGCGGCGGTTGCGCTTGGTGGAGAACTGGACGGCGCCAGCCTTCAGTGCGAACAGCGTGTCATCGCCGCCGCGACCAACGTTCACACCTGGGTGGAACTTGGTGCCGCGCTGACGGATGAGGATCTCGCCCGCCTTGACCTGCTGGCCGCCGAAGCGCTTAACACCGAGACGCTTTGCCTCGGAGTCGCGACCGTTACTGGAGCTAGAAGCACCCTTCTTAGTTGCCATGAGTCTCCCTCCTCGGGAAGAAGTAAGAGCACCCGCGCACTCAGCACGGACGCGTCTCGGTTATTACTTGATGCCGGTGATCTTCAGCACGGTCAGGGCCTGACGGTGGCCCCAGCGGCGCTTGTAACCGGTCTTGTTCTTGTAGTGCATTCCGCGGATCTTCGGGCCACGAACGTGCTCGACGATCTCTGCGTTCACGGCGACGTTTTCCAGCTTGTCGCCGGAGGTCAGATCCGCGCCATCGACGACGAGAACCGGGGTGAGAGCCACGGCGGAACCTGGCTCACCCTCGATCTTCTCGACCTTGACGAGGTCACCTTCGGCAACCTTGTACTGCTTGCCGCCGGTCTTGACGATCGCGTACATGGTAGGGCTACCCCTTATAAATCTCTTCGACTCAGGCAGCTCTCGACGACGATCCCACGTGCGACGCGAGCATCCTGACTGGACAATATGCAAAATTAAGTGTGTTCATTTCGGCATAACAAGCCGGGCCCGGTTAGGGGCAATGAACAGCGACTGCTCAATACTACCCAGCAGGGGCTGGAAAACCAAAATCTTTTTCCAGCCCATCGCAGGTAGCGCCCGGCGAAACCGCCAGGCCGTGAAGGGTGGGGCTGATGTGGCGAGACAGGATCGCTCCCCTCCCTTCCCTGCCCGCGGCCGAACGCGCAACGGTGGCTCAGGCATGACCGCGGGCTGAGCGCCCACCCGTGAAGGGAGAGCGCTGCCCTGGGGCTAGCGCCGCGGGTTGCTGCGCACCACCCGGCGGCGACGGCCCCGCGCCCTGCCCTGGGATCCACCCTTCGCCGACTGCTCGGACTTCCCGGCGCCCCGGCCCTCCCGCTTGGGTTCGTCCTTGGCCTGGCCAGCCTCGGCTTTCTGGCCGAAGTCCTCCGGCTGCGGACGGCGATCCGACACGGAATTGCCGCGGGTGCGGCGGCGACGGCGTGGCGAGTTCTCGAACTCTGTTACCGCCTCCTCGTAGGTGTTGGCGCCGTATTTCCCAGCACCCCGGGTCCCAGAGCGTCGCGCCCCGGCGTTGCGGCGATCGCCTTCGGAGCCTCGCTTCTGCCCGGAACGCTGCTGCTCGCCCTGCTCCCCGTGGGACTTGGGCGAACCAGCCTGACCCGCACCCGACTGGCGAGCACGCGGCGTCGAGCGCACCACCCGGCGGCCCCGGCGTCGCGCCCCCTGGGAACCCCGCTCGGACTTCTTCTGCTCATCCCGCTGCTCAGAGCAACGGCCCTCGCGGGAGGAAATCTTCAGCTCCGGGGCATCCGCATTCGCCGCAGACTTGCGCGGGCCAGAGCCATCACGCTGCTGGCTAGGTGCCGTGCGCCGCACGATGCGGCGACGAACCACCCGACGCGGAGCGCGCCCCTGGCTGGCCTGGGACTCATCGCCCGATCGGTCGGCCGGCTGCTTCTTCTCCGCGGACCCCTGCTCGGCGCGGCCGGTGGCGTCCTTGACTGCGGAGTTGGCGCGACGCTGAACGGAACGGCGACCGCCCCGGCGCGACGTCCTCGTCTCCTGCTTCTGCTCCCCGCCGCGCTCGGCAGCGGACTCAGAACCGGAGCGGCGTTCCTGCCCCTCGGAGTTACGGTGGTCCTGGGAGTCCTCGCGGCCCTTGCCGTGGGAGGCCTTGGACTTGGAGCCCTTGTCCGCGTGGCGCTTCACATTCTCACGGCGCTGGTCGCCCTGCTCGTCACGGCCGTGGTTCTTGGACCCCTGGCCTCCGCGTCCGTCCTGACGCTGCTGCGCGCCCTGGCTGTTGCGCTGCTCCTTCGAGCCTTGTTCGTCACGGCCGCGACCATTGCCGCGGGAGGAACGGCGGCGACGCTCCGGCTCCTCGTTGAAGTCCTGCTCGACTGGGTCCGGATGCACGATCACGCCACGGCCGTCGCAGCACTCACAGGTGGTGGAGAAAGTCTCCAGCAGGCCGGCGCCCAGGCGCTTGCGGGTGATCTGCACCAGGCCCAGCGAGGTGACCTCGCTGACCTTGTGGTGGGTGCGGTCCCGACCCAAGTACTCGATGAGGCGGCGCAGCACCAGGTCCTGGTTCTCCTCCAGCACCATGTCGATGAAGTCGACGACGATCATGCCGCCGATGTCGCGCAGCCGCATCTGGCGCACGATCTCCTCGGCCGCCTCGAGGTTATTCTCGGTGACCGTTTCCTCGAGGTTGCCGCCGGAGCCCACGAAGGAGCCGGTGTTGACGTCGATGACGGTCATCGCCTCGGTGTGGTCAATGACCAGGTGACCACCGGAGGGCAGCCAGACCTTCCTGCTCAGCGCCTTGGCGAGCTGGTCATCGAGGCGGTGCGCGGCGAAGACGTCCTCGTCGGCGTGCTGCTCGGGGTGCCACTTGTGCACCCGGTCCATCAGCTCCGGGGCCATGCGGCCCATGTAGTCGCGGACCATACGCCAGGACTTATCGCCCTCGATGAGCAGCTCGGAGAAGTCCTCGTTGAACAGGTCGCGGATGACCGTGATCAGCATGTTCGGCTCTTCGTAGAGCGTGACGGGCTTCGCGCCCTTAGACTTGCGCTCCTTAGCCTCAGTCTTCTCGATGTTCAGCCACTGCTTGTGGAGGCGGTTGACGTCCTCCTCGATGAGCTCTTCGGCGACGTTTTCTGCGGCGGTGCGGATGATCGCTCCGCCCTGCCCCGGCACGACGCGCTGCAGAATCTCCTTCAGGCGCTTGCGTTCGGCCTCCGGCAGCTTGCGGGAGATACCCGCGGTGGTGCCGCCCGGGAAGTACACGAGGTAGCGACCCGCGAAGCTGATGCGGTTGGTCAGGCGGGCGCCCTTGTGGCCGACCGGGTCCTTGATGACCTGGACCATCACCTGGTCGCCGGAGCGCAGAGCCTGGTCGATGCGACGGGACTTGGAGTGCAGGTGTGGGGAGTGCCAGTTGACCTCGCTGGCGTAGAGCACCGCGTTGCGGCCGGTGCCGATATCGATGAAAGCCGCCTCCATCGAGGCCAGGACGTTCTGCACCCGGCCCAGGTAGATATTGCCGATCATCGACTGCTGGGTGTCGCTGGTGACGAAGTGCTCCACCAGCTGGCCATCTTCGACGACGCCCACCTGGGTCGTCAGGCCGGTGTGGTCGTGTCGCTCGGCGTCGCGCACCATCATCTGGCGGTGCACGGACTCCCGGCGCGCGAGGAACTCGGAGCGGCTGATGGCCTTGTGGCGGCCGCGCTCGCGGTTCTCCTCACGCCAGCGGCGCTTGGATTCCAGGCGGGTGGAGCCCTTCAGGCGCACCGGCTCGTCGACGATGTCCGCTTCCTCGCGCTCGCCCGGGTGCAGCTGGTCGGCCGGGGTCTCCTCCTCGGCCGCGGGCTGAAGCTCGGCGGGGCGCTGCTCGGCCTTCTGTTCCTTCTTCTTGGGCTCAGCCTTCTTCGGCTCGGCCTTCTTCGGCTGCTCCTGCTTCTCGGCCATCCCCTCGGACGAGGGCTCCGCCTTTTTCGCTGCGGTGTCCTGCTGGATGGCGCGGCTGCCCACGCGGCGCACGATTCGGCGCACGCGGCGGCGAGCGGGCTGTGGAGCCTCCTCGCTTGTAGAAGCCTGCTGCTCCGGGGTCGTGGACGCCGCTTCTTCAGCCTGGGATTGTGGCGCCTCAGCGGCCTGGTGCTGCTGTGCGTTCTCCGCCTCGGCGTTCTTGGCTTCCGCCTTCTTGCTGGCTGTGCGCTTGGTCGTCTTCTTCGCGGCGGCCTTCTTGGCGCTCTTCTTGGCCGCAGCCTTCTTAGCCGTGGACTTCTTCACGCTCTTCTTGGCAGCGGTCTTCCTGGCTCCCGCCTTCTTGGCTGCACTCTCCTTGGCCCCGGCCTTGTCGGCAGCGGGCTCGGCGGCGGCCGCCTCGTCCTTCGCCGCTGGCTGCTCAGACTGGGTTAGCCCTCCCCCGCCAGCCAGGCGAGAGACCACGTCGGTGGCCTCCTCATTCGACAGCGTCGAGGACGGCACCTTGCCGGTGATCCCGTACTCCCCCAGCACGGCGATGAACTCCTTGCTGGTGATCCCCAGTTCCTTGGCCACCGAGTGCACGCGCACCCTGCGACCGAAGCTTTCAGTATTAATTTTTCCGGCCGATTCAATCAGCGCTGGTTCCGGCGTAAAAGCCACGTTTCTCCTTGAAAGTTTTTCTCGCGCTAGCTGGCGGCGTCCTAAAGAAAAAGATCGAGAACAGCAGCGGACCTGTGGAAACGACGGCCGCTGCGCCAGCCAGGCGCCAGAGCGACACCGGGGCCGGGCGCCTCAAAGGAGGCCTGGCGATGGAGGTGTGCTCGCAAACGATGTTTAAGTGTGATGGATTGCCCTTGCCGAACCGCATCGTCGTTGTGGGTACGGGTGTAAGGAAAATCCTGTCCCCCATCTTGTCATAACTTCCCCCGCCGGGAGGTAGCCAGCGTCCCGAGAAATCGTGTCTACACCGGTTGCTAACCTGATGGAATGTTCCAGATCAGCGAGAAGCAGCTTCAAGGCCACTACGCGAAGCATCAACCTTCCACGGTGCTTGGTTGGGCCCTCGGCGTTGTGTGGACGCTCGTCGTCATCGCCTGTTCTGCCCTGCCAGAAGTGTGGATGGGTTTCGTGGCGATTGCTTTTCTGCTGGGGCTGATGGTCTTCGGCTATATGAAGTTCTTCAACCGGCATGGCTACCGCATGAACGACTACGATCCGCTCAAGCCGGATGCGAAGCTGCAGCGGACCGAGTTCAACTGGCGCGAAGTGCTGCGCTTCGTTGTCCCCTACTCCGCAGCCTATGTGGCACTGAACCTCGCGCAGTCCGCGGCGCCGTGGGTGGTCGTCATTCCGGCAGCGATCGCCACCGGGTTGGGGATGGTGTGGTACTTCACCTCCGGGGCGCACCACCCAACGCATTATGCGGCGCCACCACAACTCTTCGGCGACGCGGGCGATGACTCCGCGCCACGTGGGACTGGCCAGGTGTTCGAGGGTCCGGATGCCATCGTGGCCTTCATGCATGCCGATGAGCTCGTGCCCGGCATTTATCAGCGTTTGGAAAGCGAGCTCGTGGCGGAGCTGGTCGCGCACGGGGCCGTCGAGCACGAGGTCAAGGCTGCCCTCAACGGGGCCGATGCGCACGGGCAGGTGGTGCGGATCCGCGAGATGCGACACCGCGGTAGCACCGACCAGTGGTTGACGCTGACTGAAGAAGCTAGCCAGGAGTACCAGGACAGCGTCCGCGCCACCCGTGGTCTAGCAAGCAAGTAACGGCACCGCTCCCCGCAGCATAAGAAAACGTCCCGGCGAGCCTATGTGGGCTTGCCGGGACGTTGTGCGTTGAGCAGTTTTTAGAGGTTCGGGAACCAGATAGCGATCTCGCGCTCAGCGGACTCCGGGGAGTCGGAGCCGTGAACGACGTTCTCGCCGACGGTCAGTGCGAAGTCGCCGCGGATGGTGCCCGGGGTGGCGGCCTCGACCGGGTGGGTGCCACCGGCCAGCTGACGCCAGGCAGCGATGGCGGACTCGCCCTCGACGATGCCCGCGACCAGCGGTGCGGAGGTGATGAAGTCCACGAGCTCGCCGAAGAACGGCTTGTCCTTGTGCTCCTCGTAGTGCTTCTCTGCGGTTGCGCGGTCTGCGGTGCGCAGATCCATCTCGACGAGCTTCAGGCCCTTGCGCTCGATGCGGGAGATGATCTCGCCGACGTGGCCGTTAGCGACACCGTCCGGCTTAATGAGGATGAGAGTGCGTTCAGTCATGGTTCCTAAGGATAGCGAATTCTTAAAGCCCTCGCCCCTTGGGCTTCCCCTTTGCCCCCATGTGTTCTGGTCTCTTCGCTGACGCAATGGAAATAGCGAAATAATTTTTATAACAGACACTATTATTTATGAGACATAGATCACACAACACTGAACTGGCATCTCGAGGCATCGGCGAGGGCGACGTGGTCACCCTCCAGGTACCCAATTCCATCAACTTCGCCGCCAGCCTGCTCGGTATCCTGCGAGCCGGGGCCATCGTCAACCCGATCGGCATGCTCATGAACCAGGCAGACGTGGAGCACATCGTAGAAGCTGCCGGAGCCAAGTTGTTCATCGGCCCGACCAATATGGAGCAGCTCCCACAGATTTTCTCCATGGAACTGGCTTCCCTACAGGGCAATCCGAAACCCGCTCCAGAGGTCGATATCGACCCTGACTCGGTTGCCGCTGTCCCCTTCTCTTCCGGCACCACCGGATTGCCGAAGGGCGTGCAGCTGACTCACCGCAATCTCACCAGCAACTTGATGCAGGTACGGGAGATGATTGAGCGCTCCGGCTTCGAAGCTCATGGTTTCCTCCGCAGCACCGATCGACGCTCCAATTATGCGCGCGGTCGAAGAACGCCTCGACACGAAGGTTGTGCAGGGGTGGGGCATGACGGAGGCCTCCCCGTTGGTCGCCCTCAACCTTCACGGCGACGCCGATCATGCCAGCGTCGGTAAGCCGGTGGCAGACACGGAAATCCGCCTCGTTGATATCGACACCCTGGAAGATGTTCCCGAGGGCGAGGCCGGCGAGGTTCTCGTGCGCGGTCCACAAGTGATGAAGGGCTACCTGAACAACGACGAGGCCAACGCCGAAACGCTCATCGAGGACGGTTGGCTGCGTACCGGTGACATCGCCCACTTCGGAGAGGATGGCGGGCTGCGCATCGTTGACCGCGCCAAGGAGGTCATCAAGTACAAGGGCTATCAAGTCGCACCGGCCGAATTGGAGAGCCTGCTGCTTTCCCACCCGGACATCGCCGACGTCGGCGTCGTCGGCGCGGAGCGCGACGGCCTGGAGATCCCGCGCGCGTTCGTCGTCAAGCGTGAGGGCTCGGAGCTGGGGGCACAGGAGCTCATGGGCTGGGTCGCCGACCGCGTGACGCCGTACAAGAAGGTTCGCGCGGTGAAGTTCGTTGATGCCATCCCGAAGAACGCCACCGGCAAGATCCTGCGCCGCGAGCTGGCGAAGGTGCCTTTCGAGGGCTAGCAGCCCCAACCCGCGAGAAGCCCTAAAAGCCTCAGCCTCCCCGACCCGCCCGAAAGTTGGGCTGGTGGGGAGGCTTCGCGCTCACTGGCGCTCGCGGAGAACGCTAGACGTGCTGGCTCGGCAGCAGGCCGCGCTTCATGCGCTCCTGGACCACCTTGCGCAGGTGGTAGATGTACCACCACACGCCGATGAAGATCAGGGCCATCACGCCGATCACCAGGTTGGCGAATACCCCGATCAGGGCCAGGATCTGCAGGCCCCAGTTGATCTTGTCCGCAGAGTCAGCCTTCTGCATGAAGGCCGCTGCGAACATCAGCACCGCCACGGCCAGCACGTAGCCGAACTGCAGCCAGACCGGCCCCAGTCCCGAATCCACGCGGCCGACCACAGTCAGCCCCAGCAACATGACGATCCCCTCCAGGATCAGGGTGCCCGCCATGACCCCGCGAATGCCCTTCATCGGGTCATTGGCTGGGGCGTGCCCTGGGCCGAGTGGCCCCATCTCCAGTTCTTCAGCCGGCTTGCGCGCCATCTGCTTCCAATCCTCCTGTGTACTCGAGCGTTCTACTCGGGCTTCTTGGCGAACAGCGTTCGCGCCTCACCTGCGGTCACCACGGAGCCGGTGACCAGCACCCCGGCCCCGGCCAGCATGCCATCGCTATCGTCCTCAGCCAACTGGATGGCGGTCTCCACCGCGGTCGGCAGTTGCTCGGCGACGTGGACCCGCTCTTCCCCGAAGGCATCCCGGGCATACTCGGCGAGCACATCCACCGGCAGGGCGCGCGGGGACTGCACCTCCGTGACGACGACGTCGTCGAGAACCGGCTCGAGCGCGGCGAGGATGCCGCGAGCATCCTTGTCCCCCAGTACCCCGATCACGCCGATGAGGCGGCGGAAATCGAAGTCCCGGTCCACGGCCTTCGCCAAAGCGGCCGCGCCGTGCGGGTTGTGGGAGGCGTCGATGAACACGCTCGGGGTGGCGCGCACGCGCTCCAGCCGACCGGGGGATGCCACAGTGGCGAAGCCCTCGCGCACCTTGTCGACGTCCAGCTGGCGGTCGCCGCCCGCCCCAAAGAAGGCCTCCACGGCAGCCAGGGCGGTCGCAGCGTTGCGAGCCTGGTGCTCCCCGGACAGCGGCAGGAAAATGTCGTCGTAGGTCCCGGCGAGCCCCTTGATGGTCAGACGCTGACCACCGACCGCGACGGTGGATTCCACGGCACCGAACTCCACTCCGGCGCGAGCGACCGCGGCGTCGACCTCGACAGCACGCTCCAGCAGCACGCGCATCGCCTCGGGCTCTTGCTCCGAGATGATCGCGATATTCTCCGGCGGCGTGAGCAAATCCTCACGGTCCCAACGGGACTTGATGATGCCTGCCTTTTCACCGGCGATCTCGGTGAGGGTATCGCCGAGAAAGTCCGTGTGATCCATGCCGATGGGCGTGATCACGGAGACATCGGAGTTCACGACGTTGGTCGCGTCCCAGGTTCCGCCCATGCCGGTTTCGATGACGGCGACGTCCACCGGGGCGTCCGCGAAGGCGCTGTACGCGAGGGCGACCAACACCTCGAACTTGCTCATCTGCGGGCCACCCTCGGCCGTGGACTTCGCATCCACCATCTCCACCATCGGCTGGATCTCCCGCCACAAGCGGATGTAGTCCTGCGGATGGATCGGCTCGCCGTCGACGGCGATGCGCTCGGTGACCAGCTGCAGGTGCGGGGAGGTCGTGCGGCCCGTGCGGCGGTGGAATGCCCGCAGCAGGGACTCGATCATCCGCACCACGGAGGTCTTGCCGTTGGTACCGGCGACCTGGATGGTGGCAAAGGAGCGCTCCGGGTTACCCAACAGATCCATGAGCATCTCGATGCGTTCCAGGGAGGGGTCGATCTTCGTCTCCGGCCAGCGCTGGTTCAGCTCGGCTTCGACCGCGGCGAGATCCGCCAGATCCTCCTCCGTGATGGGCCGAGGCGGCAGCGCGTCGTCGCCGCTCAGCTGACCATCCTCCTCACCGGGCTTCGCGCCGGCGGCATCGATGGGCAGCGCCAAGCCGTGCTCGTCGAGGCGCACTCCCCCGACGGCGGACGCGGCAACGGACGCCTCCTGGCCGGTCAGTTCAGGCGCACCGGCATCCTCGGCCTCGCCGTGGCCGGGGTCCTCGGCCGACGTGGTGTTCAGATCACGATCCGTGGAATCGGTCATTTCTTTGGCAGCCCCTCCAGACGGCGGGTGATGCGGTCGAACTCCTCCTGAGCCACGACCTGACGCTCCTTGATATCCGCCACGACGTGCTCCGGGGCCTTGTTCAGGAAGTTCTCATTGCTGAGCTTCTTCGCCGCGTTATCCAGCTCCTTCTGGGCGTTGGCGAGATCCTTCTCCAGGCGCTTGCGCTCAGCCTCAATATCCACCGCGTCGGAGGTGTCCAGCTCCACGGTGATCGTGGCCTGGCTGAGGCGCAGCTCGATGGAGGCGGTGGTCTCCCAATCATCCCCCGGTTCCTCGAGGCGTGCCAAGGAGCGGATGGCTGCCTCTTCCTCCTCGAGGTCCACGGCGGCGAAGTCCAGGCGACCCGGGACGCGCTGCTTCGGCTTGACACCCTGGTCGGCGCGGAAGCGGCGCAGCTCGGTGACCAGCTTCTCCAGGTCCGCCATGCGGCGAGCAGCCAGCTCGTCTGGCTCGGCACCGTTATTGGTCATGGACTGGTCCGGCCACTCGGCGATGACCAGGGACTCCGGGTAGCCCTCGACGTCCTTGGTCAGGGCGGTCCACAGGGTCTCCGTGACGAAAGGCATCGCCGGGTGCAGCAGGCGCAGCACCGCGTCGAGGACGCGGCCGAGCACCACCTGGGTATTCACGCCACGGACGTACTCTTCTTCGGTGGCGGAGTCCCAGTCACGCGGGATCTGTACCTTCGCGATCTCGAGGTACCAATCGCAGAACTCGCCCCAGGCGAACTTGTAGAGGTTCTCATTAGCCAGGGAGAACTCGTAGCGCTCCAGGGCATCGTCGACGAGGGCGCGGGTGGCCTCCAGCCGGTCGAGAATCCAGCGGTCCGCGTCGGTCAGCTCCTCGCGCGGTGGCAGCTCGCCGATCTGAGCGCCGTTCATGAGCGCGAACTTGGTGGCGTTGTATAGCTTCGTCGCGAAGTTACGGGAAGACTGCGCGGAGTGTTCGCCAACCGGCAGGTCCGCACCAGGGTTGGCACCACGAGCCAGGGTGAAGCGCAGCGCGTCAGCGCCGTAGTCGCGCACCCAGTCCATCGGATCGATGCCGTTGCCCAGGGACTTGGACATCTTGCGGCCGTGCTCGTCACGGACGAGGCCGTGGAGGAAGACATCCTTGAACGGCACCTGCGGGCGGCCATCGCGAGCGGCCTGGTCCTCGCCATTGGCCTTGCCGTGCAGCGGGGAGCCCTCGAGAGTGTCCGCGAAGGTGGCGAACATCATCATGCGGGCGACCCAGAAGAACAGAATGTCGTAGCCGGTGACCAGCACAGAGGTCGGGTAGAACTTCTGCAGGTCCGGGGTGTTCTCCGGCCAGCCCATCGTGGAGAACGGCCACAAAGCGGAGCTGAACCAGGTGTCCAGCACGTCCTCGTCCTGGCGCCAGCCCTCGCCTGTCGGCGGCGCATCATCCGGGCCGCAGCACACGACCTCGCCATCCGGCCCGTACCAGATTGGGATGCGGTGGCCCCACCACAGCTGGCGGGAGATGGTCCAGTCGTGCATGTTGTCCACCCAGTCGAACCAGCGCGGTTCCTGGGAGGCCGGGTAGATGGTCGTATCGCCCTCACGGACGGCGTCGCCGGACATCTTCGCCAGCTTCTTCACATCCACCCACCACTGCAGGGAAAGCCGCGGCTCGATCGGCTCGCCGGAACGCTCGGAGTGGCCGACGGAGTGCACGTAGGGGTGCTTGCGGGCCACAACACGGCCCTGCTCCTCGAGGGCCAAGCGGATCTTCTCGCGGGCCTCGAAGCGGTCCATGCCGTCGAACTGCGTGCCGGTGCCGGACACGTGGCCGGTCTCGTCGAGCACCACCGGCATCGGCAGGTCGTGGCGCTGCCCCATCGCGAAGTCGTTCGGGTCGTGCGCCGGGGTGATCTTCACCGCACCGGTACCGAACTCCGGGTCCACGTAGTCATCCGCGATGATGACCATCTCGCGGTCCGGCAGGAATGGGTGCGGCAGCGTGGTGCCGACGAGGTCGGCGTAGCGCTCGTCCTCCGGGTGCACCGCGACGGCCACGTCACCCAGCATCGTTTCCACACGGGTGGTCGCGACGATGACGTGGGGCTCGTCGTCGTTGAGGGAACCGTAACGGAGGCTGACCAGCTCGCCCTCGACGTCCTCGTAGTTGACCTCGATGTCGGAGATGGCGGTCTGCAGCACCGGCGACCAGTTGACCATCCGGTTGGCCTGGTAGATCATGCCCTGGTCGAACAGGGCCTTGAAGATGGTCTGGACGGCGCGGGACAGCCCCTCGTCCAGGGTGAAGCGCTCGCGGGACCAGTCCACCGAGTCGCCGATGGCGCGCATCTGCTGCTGGATCAGGCCACCGTATTCGTCCTTCCACTCCCAGACGCGCTCGACGAACTCCTCGCGGCCGTAATCAAAGCGGTCCTTAGATTCGCGCTTCTTCAGGTCGGATTCCACGCGGGTCTGGGTGGCGATGCCTGCGTGGTCGGAGCCCGGCAGCCACAGGACCTCGTAGCCCTGCATGCGACGGCGGCGGGACATCGCGTCGATCAGAGTGTGATCCAGCGCGTGGCCCATGTGCAGCCGACCGGTGACGTTCGGGGGCGGCAGGACGATGGAGAACGGTGGCTTATCGCTAGCCGCGTCGGCCTTGAAGTAGCCGGCCGAAACCCAGCCTTCGTAGAGCTCCGATTCCACATCGGATGGGTTCCACTGATTGGGCAGCAGCTGCGAACGATCCTCGCCGCGCTGGACACCCTGGGACGTTGCAGGAGTATTGCTGGTCATCGCACCCTGATCACTTACTCGGGGACAAATTCTGTTGAACTCATCCCAGTGTAGTAGACGGGGTGGACACGGCTGGCAGCTCGTCGGCTAACCCGAGCCACCAGCCGGAACAGCGGTGTGTGGCTAGTCGATGAAGCCGGCCTCGCGCACCGCGGCCAGCTCCTCTTCCAGCTCTTGCTGGGTGCGCGCGATGCGCTGCTTCTGCTCCTCACCCAGCTCCAAGCCCTGGACGATCTCCCACTCGCCGTTCACGCTACGGCACGGGAAGCCGAAGACCAGTCCCTCCGGAACACCGTAGGAACCGTCGGAAGGCAGCGCGACGGAGACCCACTCATCGCCCTCGGTGCCGAGCAGCCAATCCCGCATGTGGTCGATGGCAGCGGACGCCGCGGAAGCTGCAGAGGAGTGGCCACGAACCTCGATGATCTCAGCGCCACGCTTGGCCACGCGCGGGATGAATTCCTCGCTGACCCACTCCGCACCCAGCTTCTCGAAGACAGGCTGGCCGCCCGCGCGCAGGGCGGTGGCATCCGGGAACTGGGAAGCCGAGTGGTTGCCCCACACAACCATGCCGGATAGCTCGGACACCGGGACGTCCAGGCGGTCGGCGGCCTGGGACAGCGCGCGGTTGTGATCCAGGCGCATCATTGCGGTGATGCGGTTCGGCGCGACGGACTTGGCGTGGGCGGCGAGGATAGCGGCATTGGTGTTCGCCGGGTTGCCGACCACCAGCACGCGGGCGTTCGGGGCGACCTCACCCAGCGCCTCACCCTGCGGGCCGAAGATCGCACCGTTTGCAGCGAGCAGATCCGCGCGTTCCTGCCCCTTCTGGCGCGGCTTCGCACCGACCAGGAAGACGACGTCGGCGTCCTGGAAGCCCTCCCTGGCGTCGGTGTGGACGGTGACGTCCCCGAGCAGCGGGAACGCGGCGTCCTTCAGCTCCATGGTCACGCCCTCCGCGGCGCGCTTGGCGGGCTCGATCTCGATGAGGCGGAGGTTCACCTTCCGCCCCGGGGAGATCTCGCCTGCCGCCAGACGGAACAGCAGGGAGTACGCGATCTGCCCTGCTGCGCCGGTGACCGCCACGTTCAAGGCATCGGAGGTGTTCTGCGAAGTGTTATCAACCATGAGTGAAACCGCCTTTAATCAGGATCGGGGGCACCAACCGGGGGCGATATCCCCCAATTGATCTTTCCGACCCCAGCCTACCCGCGAACAGTCATTACGATGAGGAGAGAAAGTTTTGACTGGAGAGGAACAATGACCGACGACTCAGCTCGCCATCTTCCTCACTCGGCGCACCGGTACGACCTCGACCCGGTCGACTACGCCCGAGCGATGGAGTGCGCCCTGCCGATCGCCGTGGAATACGGGACGGATATCCCGAAGGCCCAGCTGGTGGCGATCCAACGCGCCGGTAACCTCCCCGCCAAGCACGCCCTGCTGAGCAATAACCAAGAGCTCTACGAGGAGGCCCTGCGCTACGCACTGGCGACCCTGTGGCCGGCCGAGCCGAAGAAGTTCGAGGACGACATCGCCAGCCTCACCCCGGTGCAGGCAGTGCGGCGCCTCGTGCGCGAAACGCTCGCCCGGGCGCAGCGCAATCCGGACTCCATGCGCCTGATCGCCGCGGAGAACCTCTACAACCGGGCCGACGTGCCAAACCGTATCGACGTGCTCGAGCAGTCCCCCGTCATTCTCCAGATCGACCGTGCTCTCCTGCGCGGCCACGACCTCGGCGCCTTCCGCACCGGGGTGTCCGCGGAGGACGTCTACATCCTCATCCTGGGGCTATCCGGTTTCGCCACACTGCACCGCAACACCTTCTACGCGCTCTACGGGATGGACGTCCGCGAGGCGCACAACGAGTCCGGTGTCACCGAACTTGCCTGCGACGCCGTCGTCGCCTTCCTCACCACGCCGATGCGGACCAGGCAGGATAATTCCTATACCCACTCCTCCCCCTCCGAGATTGTGGGCGAGTCGGTTGCCGCGAGCCTCTACGACTCTGAGGAGTTCTGGCAGGAGTAACCCTCCGCCAACCGACCTCCCGCCCCACGCGGTGCACAGGGTGGGGCGCGGTTCACTGCCCCCTAGTGGACCGCGCTCCCCTCGTCGCCTTGCCCCTTGCGCCCCACCTAAGCGGAGCGCTTATCCCGCTCGGCGACCTCCTCGTGGGTCAGGCGGGTCGGCTCGGATTCACCCTTCGCGGCAACCTCGGTGATCAACACCTCGGCGATATCCTCCTCTTCAGGGATGGAGTACATGATCGGCAGCAGGATCCGCTCCATGATGGAGCGCAGCCCGCGCGCACCAGTCTCCCGCGCGAGCGCCTGGCGGGCCACCTCGCGCAGCGCACCATCCTCGAAGGCCAGCTGCACGTTATCCATCTCAAACAGCCGCTGGTACTGGCGCACCAGGGCGTTCTTCGGCTCGGTGAGCACCTGCACCAGCGCGTCCTCGTCCAGGTGACCGACGTGGGTGACCACCGGCAGGCGGCCGATGACCTCCGGGATCAACCCGAACTTCACCAGATCCTCCGGCTCCACGTACTGGAACGGGTCCTTGACCTGGTCGTTCTTGGAGGTGACCTCCGCGCCGAAGCCCAGGCCCTTCTTTCCGCGGCGATCCTCGATAACCTTCTCCAGGCCTGCGAACGCACCTGCGACGATGAAGAGCACGTTCTTCGTGTCGAACTGGATGAATTCCTGGTTCGGGTGCTTGCGCCCACCCTGAGGCGGGACGGCAGCGACCGTGCCCTCCAGGATCTTCAGCAGTGCCTGCTGCACGCCCTCACCGGAGACGTCGCGCGTGATGGACGGGTTCTCGGACTTACGGCCGATCTTGTCCACCTCGTCGATGTAGATGATCCCGCGCTGCGCCTTCTCGACGTCGAAGTCGGCGCTCTGCAGCAGCTTGAGCAGGATGTTCTCGACGTCCTCGCCCACGTAACCGGCCTCGGTCAGCGAGGTCGCGTCCGCGATGGCGAAGGGGACGTCCAACATGCGTGCCAGGGACTGCGCCAGGTACGTCTTACCTGAGCCGGTGGGCCCCAGCATGAGAATATTGGACTTCGAGAGCTCGACCTCGTCGTCGTTGCGGCGGGCCAGCGCATTGGCCTCCTCGACCTGGATGCGCTTGTAGTGGTTGTAGACAGCCACCGCGAGGGTGCGCTTCGCTTCATCCTGGCCGATGACGTACTTGTCCAGGAAAGCGGAAATCTCGGACGGGGTTGGCAGCTTGCCCTGCGGCTCCTGCGCGCTGGTGGCTACCAGCTCTTCCTCGATGATCTCGTTGCAGAGTTCAATGCATTCATCGCAGATGTAGACCCCGGGGCCGGCGATGAGTTTGCGGACTTGTTTTTGGCTCTTGCCGCAAAACGAGCACTTCAGCAGCTCTGCGCTTTCTTGCATCTGTGAGAACCAGTCTTTCTGAGAAATTGGTGGTGCTACGGCGGGTATCCAACACTACCCAAAAACCCCGCTGCGCTGACTGAGCAACACTGCGGGGCTTGAGGGGCTGGGTTCGCCAACCCCGGTTGCGAGAACCGTGAGGCCACGCCCCACGGAAACTATCGACCGCTACTCCTGAGCGGAGAGCTTCCGGTACTCGAAGACCTGGTCGATGATGCCGTATTCCTTGGCGGCCTCGGCGTCCAGGATCTTGTCGCGGTCGGTGTCGATGCGGATCTGCTCCTCGGACTTACCGGTGTGGCGCGCCAGGGTGGACTCCATGAGCTTGCGCATGCGCTCGATCTCGTTGGCCTGGATCTCCAGGTCCGAGACCTGGCCCTGCACGCCGCCGGAGGCTGGCTGGTGGATCAGCACGCGGGCATTCGGCAGCGCGGCGCGCTTGCCCGGGGTACCCGCGGCGAGCAGCACGGCGGCAGCAGAGGCCGCCTGGCCGAGGCATACGGTCTGCACGTCCGGGCGGACGTACTGCATCGTGTCGTAGATGGCCATCAGGCTGGTGAAGGAACCACCAGGCGAGTTGATGTACATCGTGATGTCGCGGTCCGGGTCGAGGCCCTCCAGGACGAGCAGCTGGGCCATGATGTCGTTGGCCGCGGCGTCGTCCACCTGGGTGCCCAGGAAGATGATCCGCTCTTCGAAGAGCTTGTTGTACGGGTTGGATTCCTTCGCCCCGTAGCTGGAGTGCTCAACGAAGGATGGCAGGATGTAGCGCGATTCTGGCATCTTCATTCTTTACTTCTCCTTCGCAGAGCTGATGACGTGATCGACGAAGCCGTAGTCCTTGGCCTGCTGGGCGGTGAACCAGCGGTCGCGGTCGGAGTCCTTCGTAATCTGCTCGACGGTCTGGCCGGTGAAGCCGGCGATCAGCTCCGCCATCTCACGCTTGGTGTGTGCGAACTGCTCTGCCTGGATGGCGATGTCGGCCGCAGTACCGCCCACGCCAGCGGAAGGCTGGTGCATCATGATGCGAGCGTGCGGCAGAGCGTAGCGCTTGCCCTTGGTGCCTGCGGAGAGCAGGAACTGGCCCATGGACGCGGCCAGGCCCATGCCGTAGGTGGCGATGTCGCAGGGCGCGTACTGCATGGTGTCGAAGATGGCCATACCCGCGGTGACGGAGCCACCTGGCGAGTTGATGTACAGGGAGATGTCCTTCTCCGGGTCCTCGGCTGCCAGCAGCAGGATCTGAGCGCAGAGCTTGTTCGCGATTTCGTCGTCGACCTGGCTACCCAGGAAGATGATGCGCTCGCGCAGCAGACGCTCGAAGACCGAGTCGTTGAGGTTCATCCCAGCCGTGTCGGCGGACATGAGGCTGCTCGAAAGACTGCTCATTGTGCCCCTTTTCGTTCATTGGTTTATTCTTTGTGGCTTCCACAGTAGCGACTAACCCTCGGGTCGTGCCCGATGAAAAGCCCCTGTTCGCTTTAAGCGCACAGCACCCCCGGAGTATTCCTCCAGGGGTGCTGGGTCAAAGCGGTCGGTCAAAGCCGTTGCTTTAGTGTCACGACGCCACCGGCGCTCACCGAACCGAGTCAGGCGAGGCAGGCCGGGTGGCTAGCGTGCGCGAGGTTTACTTATCCTCGCTCTTCTTGGCTGCAGCCTTCTTCGTGGTCTTCTTCGCTGCGGCCTTCTTGGTCGTCTTCTTGGCGGTCGACTTCTTGGTGGTCTTCTTCGCCGTGGACTTCTTGGCGGTCGACTTCTTGGTCGTCTTCTTCGCCGTGGACTTCTTAGCAGCCTTCTTGGTGGTCTTCTTCGCGGAAGACTTCTTAGCGGCCTTCTTCGGCTTCTCGTCCTTCTTGGCCTCCTCGGCCTTCTCGGACTCCTCCTCGGTGCCGAAGAACTGCTTTGGATCAATCTCGTTGCCCTCGGAGTCCTTCACGGAGCTCTTGGAGATGTTGATCGCCAGAGCCTTGCCGCGGCGGACGTCAGCGAACAGGCTGCCGATCTGGCCGGCCTGCTGCAGCTGCATGATGAACTGGTTCGGGTCCATGCCGTACTGGGCAGCGGTGAAGCCGATGTGATCCATCAGCTCCTCCTGCGAGACCTCCGGCTGCTCGACGTCAGCCAGGGCGTCCAGGAACAGCTGGGTGCGGACGGAGCCCTCAGCGGCCTCGCGAGCATCTTCCTCGAACTGCTCGCGAGTGATGTCCTGAGCTGCGAGCATCTGCTCGAAGACCTTCTCGTCACCACCGAACTGGCTGATGAGCTGCTGGATCTGGCCCTGCACCTGCTCGTCAACCACGGACTGCGGCAGCGGTACCTCGACCTTTTCCAGCGCGGCCTCGAGGACCTTATCGCGGATCTGGCCGGCCTGGCCGTTCTTCAGCTGCTCCTCGACCTGGGTCGCCAGGGAGTCCTTGAGCTCATCCAGGGTGTCGAACTCGGATGCCAGCTGTGCGAAGTCGTCGTCCAGCTCCGGCAGCTCGCGCTCCTTGACGGAATCAACCTTGACGGTAACCTCTGCCTCTTCGTCGGCGTGCTCGCCGGCAACCAGCTTGGAGGTGAAGGTGGACTCCTCGCCGGCCTTCATGCCGACCAGGGCGTCGTCCAGGCCCTCGATGAGGGAGTCGTTGCCGACCTCGTGGGACAGGCCCTCGGTGGTGGCCTCGTCCACGGTCTCGCCGTCAACGGTGGCGGACAGGTCGATGGAGACGAAGTCGCCCTTCTTGACCTTGCGGTCGACGGACTTCAGGGTGCCGAAGCGAGCCTGCAGGTTCTTCAGCTCGCCCTCAACGGCCTCGTCGTCGGCCTTGATGGCGTCGACCTCAACGGAGATGTCGGAGAAGTCTGGGACCTCGATCTCCGGACGGACGTCAACCTCGGCGGTGAAGGTGACGGACTCGCCGTCCTTCAGCTCGGTGATGTCGATCTCCGGCTGGCCGAGAGCCTTGACGTCGTGCTCCTCGACAGCCTGGCTGTAGCGGGACGGCAGCATTTCGTTGATCACCTGGTCGAGGACCACGCCGCGGCCGAGACGGGTCTCGATGATCTTCGCCGGGACCTTGCCCTTGCGGAAGCCGGGGATGCTGACCTGCTGGCTCAGGGAGGCATACGCCTTGTCGAACTCCGGCTTGAGCTCGTCGAAGGGTACCTCGACGGTGATCTTGGTGCGGGTAGCGCTGAGCTTTTCAACAGAGCTCTTCACGAGTGCACTCTCCTGTGTATTCATGGTTGCTGACGGCCTGTGTCGCCAGTCAGCGTTGGACATCGACCAAGTTTATAGGGTCTTGATTTTCCGTGTCACCACACCCCCACCTAGTTTTGGCCAAGGTCGCCCCACCAGGCGAGTTTCGGCCAAGCGGAAATCACGCAATTTCGGTTCACCCGTCCGATCATGCAGTGGCGATGAGGTGTCCTCTCCTCCGCGCCAAGTCGTGCCAGGTTCGTGCCAACTGTGGGGGCTTGAGTCCCCCATTTATCCGCTTAGCGTGTCAGGGCGATAGGCGCTTGAGGGTTAAACGACAAAAGGGGATGCGGACGGGATCTTGGAGGATTCCACTTATGAACCGTTCGTACACAGATCAGCAGCGTCGCAGAGCGATTG
>NZ_JASONC010000097.1:0-264 GCF_030217065.1 Corynebacterium sp. UMB4614 | reverse complement strand
GCTTGGTATTTTTTCATATCGTCAATGGCTGCTTCATCGGTTTCATAGTTTTTTGAAAGGACGCCTAACACAACATGCCCTTCTGCTGCTTCATAACAGGCTTGGGCATTTTCTACTGAATTGGCTAAGACGTTTAAACAAATGCGTTCTTCTAAATAATTAGGTTTTAATGACATGGCTTATTTCTCCTTTGTGTCCATAATTTCTTGTAATCGTTGCACGATTTTGTTCATTTCTTCTTGATTGACAGAACGAATGTCAAAT
>NZ_JASONC010000096.1:0-265 GCF_030217065.1 Corynebacterium sp. UMB4614 | reverse complement strand
AAAAGTGGTACGCGATATAATCACACAACGCAGATGACAGACAGAACGGAGAAAACAGAAAGATGAACAAGCAGCAGCAAACCGTACTCAACATGGCAGGATTCATAAAAAGCCAGAGCCTGACGCTGCTCGAAAAACTGGACGCACTTGATGCTGACGAACAGGCCGCCATGTGTGAGAAGCTGCACGAACTCGCGGAAGAACTTCAGAACAGCATACAGACACGCTTTGAAGCGGAAAATCGCACCGGGATATAACGCATCCG
>NZ_JASONC010000095.1:0-265 GCF_030217065.1 Corynebacterium sp. UMB4614 | reverse complement strand
CTACTTGCTTAAAGGCCTTATATCTATTCAATAATTCTTCGCGGTTGATGCTTGATTCATAAGCTTGTTCCAAGCCATTCCACATTTTTATCACAATCGCGATTTCTTCATTTGTCCAATCTAAGTCGATAGGGTATTGATAATTATTAGACATCGTATTCCTCCGCTTTCGTTTTCATATTCATTATAGCGGAAAATAAGTAAAAGAGATAACTTAGCCAGCAATTTTTTCAAGCTTCCATTCCCTTTTCATATTGGTATTCTA
>NZ_JASONC010000094.1:0-268 GCF_030217065.1 Corynebacterium sp. UMB4614 | reverse complement strand
AAGAACAACTATATGAGGAATACCGACTGATTCAATATGACATTGTTTCAGGGAAGCAATATAGTTTAGAAAATCAATTTTTTAGCTAAAAAGAGCCTGGGACAAAAATCACTTTGGATTTTTGCTCCACGCTCAAAAACTGATAAACGGCGGGAACAGAAGCACACTACGCGTTGCTCCGATCTCAACAACTTCTAAGGTGTTTTCTCGACATGCGTCTCGTCACAGTACAGCCTTCAAAAGAGCTACAGCTCTAAGAGTTGCGATG
>NZ_JASONC010000093.1:0-270 GCF_030217065.1 Corynebacterium sp. UMB4614 | reverse complement strand
CCCGACCACTAAACCGGCACTTGGCCCTTCAATGGCTTTGGCGCCGCTGTAAATCACCAAATCAGCGCCTGCTTCGGTGTATTTGAAAAGATCTTCTTCTGCTGCCGCGTCAACAATTAGCGGCACCTTGTGGCGTTGCGCCACTTTGGCCGCTTCGGCCACCGTCAGCATACTTTTTTGCACGGTATGGTGGCTTTTGATGTATAGAATGGCCGCTGTTTTTTCAGAAATCATCATTTCCACGTGTTCTGGACTGCACATGTTGGCGTA
>NZ_JASONC010000092.1:0-271 GCF_030217065.1 Corynebacterium sp. UMB4614 | reverse complement strand
ATAGCCCATTTTATGAAGCGGCACAAGATGCGTATCAACGTTTGCTTAAAATGACTGATGCTAAAGGACGCCAATTAAAAGTCCACAAATTATGCTGTCCTGTCAAAAATGTAACCATTAAAGGCTCCTTCAAAATTGATTTCGTGGAAGGAACCATGCCACGAGAAGATGGCGATATTTGTATCGCATCCTATATGAACTTTTTAATTACAAATGATGGCGTGATTGTGCCACAGTATGGTGATGAAAATGATCGTTTGGCTTTAGAGCA
>NZ_JASONC010000091.1:0-272 GCF_030217065.1 Corynebacterium sp. UMB4614 | reverse complement strand
CCATCTTTTAATTGCTTAATAGCAGCTTCCTTAAGATTTTCGATATTTGTATTCAAAAATCTAATTGGACTACCGCCTTCAACATTATCTTCAAATGGAAAAGCATAAAGCTTGTCATATTCATGATCTGGCGCATTAAAGAGAACAACATAGTCATCCAAATCATCTTCAAAATAATTGTGGAAAAAGTCTAGTGGGGTAAGATTTTGATCTAACTTGTAATTACCATCATCATCTTTAAATTCTAAATCAAACTTATGCACAGGTTGTCC
>NZ_JASONC010000090.1:0-274 GCF_030217065.1 Corynebacterium sp. UMB4614 | reverse complement strand
CGTTCAATTCGTTCCTAGTGTCCAAGCTTCTAAACTTGAAGCTAAGGCTAAACCATTACAAGGTTTACTTGAAAAGCAATTACACATGCCCGTTCACGTAACTGTTTCAACTGATAACTCTGCTTTAGTTGAAGCAATGGCATCTAAGAAAGTTGATGTTGGTTTCTTACCACCTGATGCTTATGTTTTAGCTCACAAGCGTGGTGTAGCTGACGTTTTACTTCAAGCACAACGCTATGGCTACGATGAACCAAGTGGTAAGCAAAATCATAAA
>NZ_JASONC010000089.1:0-276 GCF_030217065.1 Corynebacterium sp. UMB4614 | reverse complement strand
AATTGATTTATCTTTCATTCATTGTCGCCTCCAAATATTTGCTTTTCACCTTCAATAGTATCTATTTTATCAGCACTTTGCACGACTTTTGTTAAAGAACCAGAAAAATAGAAGATTGTTTTACAACTTTCACGAGAAAGTTGTAAGTGGAAAGTAACAAAAAGACACTTTTAAGAATATTGTGAAACTTTTATCATTAAATGACCTTTTTTATCTTATACCTGATAGAATATATTATTTCCGTATACTTATTGTGTTTTTTACTATTTTCTAACA
>NZ_JASONC010000088.1:0-280 GCF_030217065.1 Corynebacterium sp. UMB4614 | reverse complement strand
AGCCTCTGGACCTGCGTGTTTGAGCGCATTCGTCATGAGGTTGGTGAGCACCTGGTGAAGGCGGGCACTATCTCCTGTCACAATGGGCGGTTCCACACAATTGTTTGTCATGGAAATATCGCGATCAGGGTAATTCACTTTCATGTTCTGAATAACACTGATTGCGACACTGAGGATATCGACACTCTTGTGCTCCAATGGACGCGAATTATCCATCCGAGCAAGATCCAAAAGATCCTGAACTAAAACGCTCATTCTTTCTGCCTCGGCGGAGATACTA
>NZ_JASONC010000008.1:0-96254 GCF_030217065.1 Corynebacterium sp. UMB4614 | reverse complement strand
TGCCGACCGGAGAAGATGCCCATGGACCTGATTATTCCACGCCGGTCTTCCTACTGCCCCAACTTTGCAACAGCACCGGATGGTGTGGGTAATAGCTTTCGGGGAGCTATTCTTTGGTGATTTGTGGTGTGTGGTCTGGGGTTATGGTGGCATGCGGACACACTTTTCTTTACTTAACCCGCACCGGGGTTTTCGCTATCCCGAACCGGATAATCCACCCCTCCCCGCTACACTCATATCCACCATCACCCTGCCGAATCTCTACCGGCAGGCCGGGCGCCAGGGCGAGGTTGACGTCCTAAAACTAAGAGCGCCCCGGGGACAGAAGGAAGGACCACAAGATGGCGCAGCAGCAGGCCAGCCAGCAGGAAAAAGAGCAGGCAGGCGAGCAAAAGCTGACGCGGATCAGCGACCAGGAGAACCCCTACCCGGTACCGGAGGAGTACCCGGAGTATCAGCCGAAAAACGATACGACGAAGGGGCAGCGCAAACTCTCCGTCTACACCGCCATCGACGCCTTCTTCATCATCGTCACTCTCGCCCTGACCGCCTGGTACCTGGCGCTGATGATCCTCAACGGCTTCAACATGGAAACCAAGAGCCTGATCTGGGTGATCTGGTGGTTCCTCGTGCTCGCGTACCTCTCGCTGCCGCGCATGCACCAGCTATTCACCTTCGTCTACGTGCCGGACTACTTCGTCGCCCGCGCCCGCACCTCGGATGGACTGCTGGGCGACCCGGTGAATATTGCGCTGCACGGCTCGGAGGAGGATATCCACGCAGTGCTGCTCGCCGCGGGCTGGACGAAAGCGGACAAGATCACGCTGCGCTCCAGTTGGAAGATTGCCGTATCCAGCGTGTTCCGGAAGTCCTACCCGGCAGCCCCGGTCAGCCCGCTGGTGATCTTCAAGCGCTCGCAGGCCTTCGCCTATCAGCAGGAGGACTCCGGCAGCGCGTCCAAGCGCCACCACGTGCGGCTGTGGCGCACCCCGGATGATTGGGCGCTGCCGGGCGGCGAGAAGGTCGCTTGGATGGCCGGCGCGACTTACGACCGGGGCGTGGGGCTGTCCAGCTTCACCGGGCAAGTCACCCACAAGATCGACGAGGACACGGACGCCGAGCGCGACTACCTCATCGGCACCCTGCAGTACGTCGACCCCGAGATCACGGTGAATATCCTTCCCGACTTCTCCTCCCCGTACATCTGCCACAACGGCGGCGGGGACAAGATCGTCACGGATGGTGACCTCCCGATTGTCGACGTCACCGGCGCGGCCGAAAGGCTCGCTGACGTGCCCGAGGTGCGCGACGGCGTGCAGGCGCGCAAGGAGGAGGAAGCCGCCAACCGTAAGCGGGACAAGGAGCTTCCCCCGGCCGAGATGAACATCGTCGGTGCGCTGACCGCCATCGTGGCGATGTACACCGCGTGGCTCTCCGGCACCCAGCTGGCGAATATCGGCTGGGTCACGGGTTCGCTGAAGCAGACCTGGGTGCTCTACGGGCACTTCATCGGGGCGCTGGCAACGCTCGTGTTCCTGGCGCTGACCTTCATGCGCATCCGGTGGGCACGCGTGCTGTTGATGGTGACGATCACGTTGATCTCCATCGGCGACCTGCTCGCCGCCGGCACCTCCGAAAACCACGTGGCCAGCAACCTCTTTATGGTGGCGGTCGCGCTGGTGCTGGTGATGAGTATTTCCTCCGAAAGTTCGCGGCGCTGGGTCAGCGGCGACCGGGAAGACAAGGTGGTTAGCTACAATCTGCGCCACCCCAACCGCGGGGTGTCCGTGGAGTAGGCAGCGCCAGCCGCGGGCGAGATATTCAGCAGGAACGTGCCCGGGGAACGCCCCGCACCGGAACGTCTCCGCGACAGAACGCCTCCGCAACGAAGAAAGGTTCAGCATGGCCGACGCACCGTCCCCCGGTTCCCGAGGTGTCCGGAGCACCCAGGGTGCCCGAGCTTCCCAGAGCCCCCGCACGCCGGACGAGACGAACCGGAACTTCGTGGGCTCCCGCCTGCGCCAGCTGCGCAAGGAGCGGGATATCTCGCAGGCCCAGCTCGCCACGACCCTGGGGCTGTCCGCGAGTTACGTGAACCAGATCGAGCACGATCAGCGCCCCCTGACCCTGGCGGTGCTGCAGAAGATCACCAGGGCCTTCGGTGTGGACGCCACCTTCTTCGCCAACGAGGACTCCCTCCGCCTGCTCGCCGAGGTTCAGGACGTCATGGCCGATCGCGATATCTGGCCCACTCCGGTGGACGTCACCGAATTGGCCGAGCTGGTGCGCCACCACCCCGCGATCGCCCGCGCCATGGTGGACATGCACAGCCGCTACCGGAACGTCTCTGACAAGCTCACGCTGGCCACCGAGGAGCGCCTGCAGGGTTCTGCGGTGCTGTCCATTACCCCTCGTGGCGAGCTCTTCGGGCGCGCCTCCGGGCCGGAGGCCTTCTCCATGCCGCACGAGGAGGTCCGGGACTACTTCTACGCCCGGCAGAACTACGTGGACGTCCTGGACGTACAGGCCGAGAAGCTCGCGAAAAAGCTGAACCTCGGGGCCACGCAGATCCGCCACGCGGAAGCGATCCTCGTCGACCGACTCACGGATAAGCACAACGTGACGGTCACCTACTCCCGGGACATGGGCGACACGCAGCACAGCTTCGACCCAGAGACGAAGCGGCTGTACGTCTCCGCCATGATGCGGCCAGGGCAGATCGCGTTCCGCCTGGCCACCGAGCTGGCCTACCTGGAGGCCGGCCCGACCATCCGTTCCCTGGTGGAGCTGGGCAACTTCACCTCTGATGCCTCCCGCAGGCTGGCCTCCCGTGGCTTGGCCACTTACTGGGCGGCGGCCCTGCTGATGCCCTATGGGCAGTTCCACGCCTCCGCGGAGGAATCCCGCTATGACCTGGAATTCCTCATGCGCGAGTACGGGGTGGGCTACGAGACGGTCTGCCACCGCCTGTCCACCCTGCAGCGCCCCAGCCTGCGCGGTGTGCCTTTTACCTTCGTGCGGGTGGACCGGGCGGGGAATATGTCTAAGCGGCAGAGCGCCTCTGGCCTGCACCTCTCCGGCTCGGGCGGTACGTGCCCGCTGTGGAATGTCTATGAGACTTTCAGCTACCCGGGCAAGATCATGCGGCAGATCGCCCAGATGCCCGACGGTCGCACCTACCTGTGGGTCGCCCGGACGGTGAATCACCACCGCTCGGCGTGGGGGAACCCGGGCAAGATGTTCGCTATCGGCCTGGGCTGCGAACTGCGGCACGCGCAGCGCACCGTGTACGCCGATGGCTTGGACCTGGAGGACACCTCCGCGGCCACCCCGATCGGTTCCGGCTGCCGCCTGTGCCCGAGGATGACCTGCCCGCAGCGCGCGTTCCCGCCGATCGACCGGCAGGTGGATATCGACGCCCACCGTTCCTCGGTCTCGCCGTACTAGCGGCTTTCGGGCGCGAGGGGCGGATGTCGTTGTGCCCAGGACGTTGCTGGAGCAACGCTCGCGCCGCCGCGTGGCTAGTGGCGTCGCTAGTGGTGTGACTAGTGGCGCGGTGGCGTGATGTCGAGCGAGGTATCGGTGTTGTAGTAGCCGAAGCCCGGCTCTTCGCGGTCGAAAAGACCGATCTGCGCGCGGCGTTCCAGCTCGCGGCGGTTATAGGTGGCCTGCTGGATCGCCTCCTCCGAGTCGAAGCCGGAGCCAAGTGCACCGGCGATCATGCCGAGCGAGGCGGCGAACCACGCCAAGAGCAGGTAGTTCCACGGCTGAACCGGGTGGCCAATCTGCAGGCTGAAATACTTCACCGGCACGATCGCTGCCGCCAGCATGAGCAGCACCCCGATGAGGAGCAGGTACATCAGCAGCGAGGAGATCGCCACGGTGACCAGGGTGGCGTAGTTATCCCACCGGGCGCGCCACCACCCCACCGAGTCGTAGTGCAACTTCGAGGACCGGGGGTTCCACAGGCTGTTGTTGTAGATCAGCCAGAAGGTCATCCCACAGATCGCGAGCATGCTGATGAGGATCAGCCGCCAGATCGGCATCAGAGAGCTCATCAGCCAGATCGAGCCGAAAAAAACGCCGAACGCGCCACTGGCCACGCCCAGGGCGATGGACCCGGAGAGCACCCGCAGCAGGGCCACCGGCCGGTTGCAGCGGATCATGCCGAGCAGCAGGCGGAGGGTGCGGCCACGGCCCTCCAGCACGCGGGTGGTATCCGCTCGGACGTCGCCGCCCGCGATGTCCTCGTATCCGTCGATGTTCTCTTCGGGCACGCCCGCACCTGCCATTTTGCCCTGCACCAGGCGGGTCATCTCCTGCTTCAGGCCGAGCTTCGCGCGCAGCAGGCCGAAGGCGGGGAGGCAGAGCATGGTGGCTTTGCCGTTCTGGATGCACTGGCTGATCACCGGCCGGCGGGTGCTGAGTGGCAGGTCGGTGAGGTAGATCAGCCGGTCCCACTGGTACTTCTCGAGCACCTCGATGGTGTTGTCGTGCAGCTCCACGGTTCCACGGGAGCTCATCGGGAAGGAGCCGATGCGCAAGTAGAGTTCGGCGGGTTCCCCGGTGCGGTGGTCCTTGGCTGCTGCTTGGAGATCGGCGAAGAGCGCTTTAGCGCGCCGCTCGGGCAGACCGGGGTCTGCCACGATGCCGATGCGGGTGGTCATGGGTGCTTCGTTTTTCCTTGCCTCAGGGGAGATGGTGGACTGCCCGCAGCGCGTCCGGGCTGTGCGACATCACCAGTATCTGCGCTGGGTGGAGTGGATTTTACGGTCAATGCTCTAAGCACGGCAAAGCGCGCCCCCGAACCGGTCATTTTCGCCCGTTCGGGGGCGCGCTGCAGAGATTCTCGGCGGGCGCTGTGGCCCGCCGGTTAGGGCGCGTTCGCGCCCCGGGGACCTGTTAGAGGTTGATCATGTGGCCGCCGATACCGTGGGCGGCTTCCTTCATGGCCTCAGACAGGGTCGGGTGCGTGTGCACGTTGCGGGAGATCTCGTCCGCGGTGAGGTCGAAACGCTGCGCCAGGGTGAGCTCCGGCAGGAGCTCGGAGACGTCCGGGCCGACCATGTGACCGCCGAGCAGCTCGCCGAACTCTGCGTCCGCGATGAGCTTGACGAAGCCCACTGCGTTGCCGAGGCCCTGAGCCTTGCCGTTGGCGGTGTACGGGAAGGTCGCGACCTTGATCTCGCGGCCGTCCTCCTCTGCCTTCTTGCGGGCTGCTTCCTCGGTGTAACCGAAGGATGCGACCTGCGGGTTGCAGAAGGTAGCGCGCGGCATCATCTGGTAATCGCCCAGCTCCTGGGTCTCCGCGCCAGCGATGGTCTCTGCCGCGACAACGCCCTGCGCCTCAGCGACGTGGGCCAGCTGCAGCTTCGCAGTGACGTCGCCGATGGCGTAGATATTCTTCGCGGAGGTGCGCATGCGCTCGTCGATGACGATCTCGCCGCGCTCGCCCAGCTCGACGCCGGCCTTGTCCAGGCCGAGGCCCTCGGTGCGCGGGGCGAAGCCGATGGAGACCATGACGCGGTCCGCCTTGAGGGTTTCGGACTTCTTGCCGTCGGCGGACTCGATGTCCACCTCGACGCCCTTGCCCTCGCCCAGGTCACGAACCTCGGTGGTCTTGTGACCGGTCTTGAGGTTCACGCCGAGGCGCTTGTACTGCTTCGCGATCTCGCGGGAGACGTCCTTGTCCTCGTTCGGCAGGACGCGGTCCATGAACTCGACGACGGTGATGTCCACATCGAAGTTGGAGAGCACGTAGGCGAACTCCATGCCGATGGCGCCGGCACCGATGATGACCATGGACTTCGGGGCGTTCTCGTCGAGGATCTGTTCCTCGTAGGAGACGATGTTGCCGCCGATCTCAACGCCCGGCAGGGACTTAACGACCGAGCCGGTGGCGATGATGGCGTTATCGAAGGTGATCTTCTTGCCCTTATCGTCGCCGTCGACGATGGAGATCTCCTTGTCGGAGACGAACTCGCCGCGACCGTTGATCTCCTGGATCTTATTCTTCTTCATCAGGTAGTGAACACCCTTGACGATGGAAGAAGAGACCTTGCGGGAACGCTTGTGCGCTGCACCGAAGTCCATGGAGATGTTATCGCCGGTAATTCCGAACGTCTTCGCTTCCTTGGTGATGGTGTGCGCCAGCTCCGCGTTACGGATCAGAGCCTTCGAGGGGATACAACCCACGTTGAGGCACACGCCACCCCAGTACTGCTTCTCGACAACTGCGGTCTTGAGGCCCAGCTGCGCCGCGCGAATTGCGGCGACGTACCCGCCAGGGCCTGCACCGATTACTACTACGTCATAATGTTCAGCCACGGCCCCAACCTTATAGCTAAATAGAGCCCAGAGCCAGCTTCAGGTTCGAGAAAGCGTCCGCGCTGCCGTGGACGAATCCACCCAGGAAGTCGGTGATGACGAGGATGATCTGGTCGATGAACTGCATGTCTGGTGGTCCTTAAAGTTCCGAGGGAAAAATCTGAAGTTTCTTGGCTTTCACGTGCTGCGATGCCAGAGGAATGGGAACGGCCTGTCCACTTCCTGCATTAGTTCTAGCAGCTTTATGGGCAAAAATACTAAGAAAAGCTGGCATTTACTTTCCCTTGTCTCATAATCATGGCTACTATCTAGCTGGTAGATTCCCAGCCGCTGGTCGGACCGGGGACAGAAAACCGCCGATCACCACAGCTGATACACGAAGGACAATTCGATGAAGAAGTACCTCGCCCGTGGCCTCGCCGCATCCCTCGCGGCCCTCATGCCACTGTCCATGGCCACCCACACCGCATCCTCTGCCTCGGCCGCTCCGGTGAGCGCCCAGGCCGTCGCTGGCAATGCGAAGGCTGCGGAGCTGTACTGGGACAAGCTGCCCGGGACCGTGAACCCGAGCACCAACGGCAAGTGGGTTAGCAAGATCAAGACCCTCAAGAACCAGGGTCACAACGTCCGCTTTGCCACCGCAACCTCCCCGGCCATGGGTGGCCTGGAGATCCCGCTGGTCGTCATCGGCCCGAAGGGTAAGAAGCTGGGCGAGACCGCCGGCCTACCAACCCTGTACATGCTCAATGGCGCCGACGGCGGCGAGGGCCGGGCGAACTGGATCAACCAGTCGGACATCATCGATTACTACGGCGAGAACCTCAACGCCAACATCGTCATCCCGATGTCTGGCGCGTTCAGCTACTACACCGACTGGGTGCACAAGTACAGCAAGGTTGACTACAAGCCGATGTGGGAGACCTTCCTGACCAAGGAGCTGCCGCAGACCATCGAGAAGGAACTGAAGGCCAACGGCAAGCGCGCCATCGCGGGCATGTCCATGTCCGCCACCTCCTCGCTGAACCTGGCCGCACATAACCAGGATTTCTATGACTCCGTCGGCTCCTTCTCCGGCTGCGCGTCGACCACCAAGGGTCTGGCCCCGGCCTTCGTCAACATCACCCTGGCCCGCGGCGGGACCAACGTCAACGAGATGTGGGGCGGTTCCCACACCCCGGCAGCCCTCCGCGACGATGCCCTGGTCAACGCGAAGAACCTGGTCAAGCAGCCGAACCTGTACGTCTCCAACGCCTCTGGGTTGGTTGGCAAGCACGACGTGCTGAGCTCCGAGCGCGTGAGGGGCGACCTGTCCGCGGCCACGACCGTGGCTGTTGAGGGTGGCGTCATCGAGGCTGCCACCAATAACTGCACCCACGACCTGGATGTGAAGCTGCGCTCCCTGGGCAAGAAGGACGCCACCTTCAACTTCCGCAACACCGGCACCCACCAGTGGGGCTACTGGCAGGACGACCTGCGCGGCTACCTGCCGGTCCTGAAGAGGGCTTTCGGGAACTAACGCTTTCGGGAACTAAAAACCCACACCGCCCGGCCCTGTTGAGGGCCGGGCTTAACGCGCGGCGGGAGGTGCGGCCATCATGCGTGCACTGAGCATCGCCACTGTTTTCGTCGCCGCCGCGGGCTACCTGGTCATCTGGATCGCCTCCAAGGCCCTTCCACCCGCAGGCTATGTGGATTTCATGGTCTTCTGGGGGCTATTCTTCGCCCTCACCGGGCTGATCGACGGCCTCATGCAGGAGACCGCCCGCGGCGTGACCGCCGCCCGGCACAACCGCGAGGGCGCCGAGCCACAGGAGACGGGCGCCGATCGCGGTTCTGCCCGCCCCTTTGCTCTGGCGGGCGGCTTCGCCCTCGCCTTCGGGTTACTTTCCTTGGTTTCTGCCCCGCTGTGGGCCACCAGCGTGAGCCCCGCCCACCCCCTGTGGGCCGCCATTCTCACCGCCACGGGACTCGCGAGCTTCGCCTTCCAAGCCATCCTCTGCGGGCTGATCTCCGCGGCCTCCCGCTGGCGCGAATTCGCCTGGCTCATCGCCATCGATTCCGGGATCCGCCTACTGCTCGCGGCGCTCGCCTGGTGGCTGGGTTGGGGCGTGGTCTCCTTCTTCATCATCACCGTCATCGGCGCGGGCACCTGGGCCGCATTCGCACTGCTCCCCGGGGTGCGCCCACTGCTGAGCCACCGCGCGGACATCCCCGCCCGAGCCTTCGTGCAACGCGGGCTGAAAGCCATGCTGGCCTCCGGCGCCAATGCCGTACTCATCACCGGCTTCCCCGTCCTGCTGCGCGCCACCACCGACCTGGACTTCGCTGGCGCCAGCGGCACCGGCGAGGAGCTCAGCTCCGCCGGCGGAGCCGCCGGGGCGGGCGCAGTGCTCGCCGGAACGATCACAGCCGTCACCCTCACCCGCGCGCCGCTGCTCGTCCCCCTGCAGCGCTTCCAGCCGGCACTGATCGTGCACTTCACCAAACGCCGCGAGCAGGTGCTGCGCGCCGCGGCCGCTCCCGCGTTGGCGATCATCGCCATCGGCGCCGTGGGCGGGGTGGCTGCCTACCTCGTGGGGCGCCCGATCATGGCCCTGCTCTTCGACGAGGCCTACCTGGTCTCCCCCGCAGCCCTCGGCCTGCTGACCTTCGCCTCCACCGGCACCGCACTGCTCATGGTCACGGGTTCCGCGGCCCTCGCCGCTGGCCGCCACGACCTGTACTGGTTCGGCTGGGCCATCGCCACCGTCGCGGCGGTGGGTCTGCTGCTGGTGGACACCACCCCTGAGCTCCGCTCGGTGCTCGCACTCGGGATCGGCCCGCTGGTCGGTGTCGCCCTCCAGCTCTGGCGGCTCCAGCGCCTACCGACCTGGCCCGGCCGAGCCGAGGCCAGCGAGGGCGACGTCGTGAAAGAAAAGGCCTAGCTCTCCGCCGGGATGAACTTCCGGGAGAACACCGTGATCAGGACCAGGTTCAGGACCGCAGCCACCACGCCCGCGAGAAGCATGACCGGGTAGCTGAACCACTCGGACAGACGGGTCAGGATCATCGGGAAGAAGAAGCCCACATAGGTGAACACGTAGTAGATCGCGGTCAGGCCACCCAACTCATCCGGGCTGGCCAGGCGCTGCACCTCCGTCAGGCCCGTCAGCAGCGTGATGCCGTAACCCAGCCCCAGGACGACCGCGACGATCAACGCGCCCGCCAGGGAGACGGTCTTTGCGGTCCAGGCAGCGACGAGCATGCCGATGATCACGATGACCAGACCGATCTGCTGGCCGAACGCGGAATTATTACGCCAGTACAGGTCCGGGAACTGCTGAATACCGAAGCCGAAAGCCAGCGCCAGGGCGGTGATACCCGCGGTGATGGCGATCGGATTGCCATAAGAATTCTGAATCAGAGCCGGCATGATCGCGTAGGCCACGCCGGTGCAGCCGAAGACCCACGGCGCCAGCGGCAGCACGACCAGCAGGAAGCGCGGATGCTTCGCGGAGGGGGACGCCAGGTCGCTCAGGAACGAGCCCTTGACCTTCAGGTGTGCGCTCTGGCGGGTCTCCGGCACCGTCATCAGGCCCACGATCGTCACGATCGAGAGGACCACGTGGATCATATAGGGCAGCTGGCCGGGGATCGGCCCCCACTCGCCGAGCAGACCGGCGATCAATGCACCCACCGCGAAACCGCCGGTCATGGCCATCGCGGAACGCTTCGCACCGGAGTTCGGCTTCGCCGTGGGATCGAAGGCCGGGCTGGAAAGCTCCTTAATCCAGGAGCCACCCGCGGTCATCGCCATGCCCAGCGCCAGGCCGGAAAGCATGCGACCAGCAAAGATGATCGGCTCGCTGGTCTCGCCCATCGCGATGAGGATGGAACCAATCAGCGCGACGATCGGAGCAGGCAGCATGACGACGCGGCGTCCATAACGGTCAGACAGCGGCCCGGCGACCAGCAGGCCGACCGCGATGCCCACCGCGTAGAACGCCAGCAGGGCGTCCACGAACACCGGGGAGAAGACGTCCTCCCCGCGGTAGAAGACCATCATCGGGGTGAACTCGTTGCCGCCCCACGCGACGATAAATACCGCCAACGCAACCATGAGCCACGCTCGCGAGCCCTTGTACTTCGAGCTTCGCGAGTCGATGTTGAGATTGGTTGGGGTATCAGAGCTTTGCGACATGGCTCCCCATGGTAATCCTCCGGAGAGTGCGGCCTGACAGGAATGGGGGTTTAGAAAGTTATCGCGAAATAGCTGTGACGCCCGCCACTTTGCGTAACCTTGGGTCATGGCACAGAACTCACCAAAGACCAAGCAGCTTGGAGCCGACATCGCCCGTCGCTCCAAGGCCCCCAACACCCTGCCGACCACCCCGAACCCGGCGATCCTCCCGGAGCTCACGCGGGCTCTCGACGGCCAGTTCGGCGAGGCACGCGACGCCATCCGCGAGATGCTCAAGGACGATCAGTTCCGGCCCGCGGTGGGGCTGAGCCTGGAGGAGGCCCGCGCCCGCACTACCGCCCAGCTGCAGTCGGTGCTGGACTCCGGCCTGCCGCATGGCGCATTCCGCGAGGAGCAGGGCGGCACCGGGGAGACCGGCGCTACCCTGGCCAGCATCGAGATGCTCGGCATGGCAGATCTCTCCCTGATGGTGAAGTCCGGCGTGCAGTGGGGGCTGTTCGGCGGCGCGGTCGGCAACCTCGGCACCGAACGCCACCACGAGCTGGTCAAGGACCTGATTGAGCTGCGGGCGCTGGGCTGCTTCGCAATGACGGAGCGCGGCCACGGCTCCGACGTCCAGAACCTCGAGACCACCGCGACCTACGACCCGGAGACCCAGGAGTTCGTCATCAACTCCCCCACCGCGTCCTCGGAGAAGTGGTACATCGGCAACGCCGCCCGTGACGGCCGTTTCGCCGCGGTCTTCGCACAGCTCTACACCCCGGGTGTGGAGGAGTCGCACGGTGTGCACTGCCTCGTCGCCCGCATCCGCGAGGACGACGGCTCCCCGGTCGAGGGCGTGCGCCTGGGCGATCACGGCTACAAGGGCGGGCTGCCCGGCGTGGACAACGGAACCCTGGTCTTCGAGAACTACCGCGTGCCGCGCGAGAATCTGCTCAACCGCTTCGCCGACGTGGACGAGGAAGGCAACTACAGCTCCCCAATCGAGAACCCGAACCGCCGCTTCTTCACGATGCTCGGCGCGCTGGTTCGCGGGCGCGTGACGGTGGGTGCCGCCGCCGGCGCCGCGGCCCGCACTGCCCTGGACATCGGGGTGCGCTACGCCAACCTGCGCAAGCAGTTCGCGCCCAGCGATGACCTGCCGGAAAACACCCTCATCCAGCACCGCAAGCACCGGCTGCGCCTCATCCCCCGGGTGGCGCGCGCCTACGCACTGCAGCTGGCGACGAATGAGCTGATCTCCGGGCTGCACGACCTCGAGGCACGCGGCGTCGACCCCGTGAACGCCACGAAGGAGGAGCAGGCCGACCAGCGCGAGCTCGAGGCGCACGCCGCCGCCCTGAAGGCTGCAAATACCGCGCACGCCACCGACACCATCCAGGAGATGCGCGAGGCCTGCGGCGGCTACGGCTACATGGCCGAGAACCTGCTGACCAGTCTGAAGGCAGACTCGGATATCTTCACCACCTTCGAGGGCGACAACGTGGTGATGATGCAGCTGGCCGGGAAGGAGCTGATGACCGGCTTCTCCAAGGAGATCGGCAGCTTCAACCCGCTGGAGATGGTCCGCTTCGGGCTGGATAATTTCTCCACCCTGCTGCGCCGCCGCACCGCCGCGGATGCCCTGGTCCAGAACCTGAAGGACACCTTCTCCGACAGCGAAGAGGCCACCCTCTTCGACCCGGGTAGCCAGCTGCGCTTGGTGTCGGAGCGGGAGCGTCGCCTCATGGTATCCCTGGGCCGCCGCCTGCGCGTGGCCAAGGACATGCCGGTGGAGAAGGCCGCGAAGGTCGTCGACCGGGCACAGGACCACCTGCTGGAGGTCGCGTGGGCCCACGTGGACCGCATCCTCCTCGAGGCCATGCTGGAGGCGGAAGCGACGCTGACCAGTGACACGGCCCGCGATGTGATGGAGCAGGTCCGCGACGTTTATTTCCTGGACCTCATCGTCCGCAACGGCAGCTGGTACCTGGAGCAGAACCTGCTCACGGGCACCCGCACCAAGGCGGCACGTGCCGCGCTCAACGACCTGGTGGACTCCCTGGGCCCCTGGTCGGAACTGCTGGTGGACGCCTTCGGGGTGCCATCGGAGATCACCTCCGTAAACCTCATGCAGCGCTATGAGGACATGGTGACCAAGGCCGAGTCCGACCCGGCGGTCGGCCAGCCAGGCCGCTGGCGGGAGGACTAACTCCAGCGCTGCGGGGGAGGCCGCGCGGCTGGGTTCGCACAGCAGGAAAATCGCCCCAGCGGGTGGAAAATACTGGTCGCGCGGCCGCATCCACCCTGCAAACTTCGCGCACAACCCGCGCGCTAGACTCGACTGAGTGACAGTTTCGGGAGATCAGAATAGGCAGGACCCGCCAGCAGCGGGCAAAAGTTCAGTCGACCGTATCTTCGGCACGGATGCTGATTCCTTCGGCGTCCGCGCCCTCCCCGACGCCCCCTCCCCGCCCTCGATGCGGGCGATGCTGCTGACTTTCAACTCCTTCCGCCACCACATTCCCCGCGCCACCCGCGCGGCGCTGGCGATCCTGATCCCGGGCATCATCGGCTACCTTTTGGGTTTCGGCTCCGAGCTACTGCTCGTCTCCGCGGGTGCTGTGCTCCTCATCAACGGTGAGAACAAGCCCTACCGCGAACGCTGGAAGTCCCTGCTGCGCTATGGGCTGCTTTTCACCAGCCTGACCTTGGGCTTCCGCCTGCTCGGCATCTGGAGCCACTCCCACGGCCAGATGGACTTCTCCGAGGGGATCGGCGGGGTCATCGCCAACCCGCGCGGCGCGCTCATCGCCTACCTACCGCTGATGCTCTTCCTCGCCGTCTGCGTGGTCTGCGTCTACGTGACGATGTGTCTACGGCTCACCCCGCCGGGGCCGTATCTGATGCTCTTCGTCACCGGCGGGCTGATGGTCAACAAGATTTCCATCTCCCTCTCCGCCACCCTGATCTGGTCGATCATCGGCGCGGTCTCCGGGTTCATCATCAGCATGTCCGGCTGGCTGGTCGATAAGCACGGCCCGGAACGCAAGGCGGTGGAGGACGCCGAGGCTGCCGTCGCCGACTACCTGGAGGCCCGGACCAAGGAAGCACCAGCCGAGTACGAATCGCTCAAGCTCACTGCCGCCGGCGCGATCCACCGCGCCTGGTCGATGCTGGCCCACGCGGGCGCCATTCACGGCGGAGCGATCACCCCTGAAGCCCGGGGCACCAAGAGCGAGGAGCTCGTGCACCGCATGCTCAGCGCGCAACACCGCTGGGCCACCGCCGACCCGGACGCCCAGGCACAGCGCCACTCCCCCTCCGACCGGCGCACCATCCCGCTCGCCTCCCCCGGCGCGTGGGCCAAGCTGAAGCGGCAGTGGCACCGCGACTCCCACCCGATGGTCACCGCTCAGCGCGTCGCGCTCGCGGGCCTGGGCGTATCCATCCTCTCCACGGTGCTGGGTCTGGGACGGCCGGACTGGGCGATCACCTCCGTGATGCTGCTGCTCGGCCAGGGGCCCTACCGCATGGCGGGTACGGTGCGTTGCATCCACCGCATCGCGGGCTCCGTCATCGGCATCCTGCTGTACCTGGCCTTCTACCAGCTGCACCCGGGCATCCTGATGGACCTCATCGGCCTGGCCGTGGCCATGGCCTGCACGGAGCTTTTCATCGCCGCGAACTACGGACTGGCGATGGTCTTCACCGCCCCGCTGGGACTCATGATGGCTGGCCTGGGCAGCGCCCCCATCGGCCAGACGGCGATGGACCGTGGCGCGGAGCTGGTGATTGCCTCCCTGCTCTCCGTCCTGGCCATCTGGCTTTTCCGCCCCAATAACCTCCAGAACACCGCCGAGCTCAACTACGCGTACCTGCTGACGTCGATAAAGAAGATGATCGCCAGCCTACGAACCAGCCCGATCGACGACGCCATCCTGGATCGCCGCGAGCTGCGCTACGAGCTCAACGAGTCGCGTGCGGTGACGAATGCGTGCGCCAACGAGTCCTATGAGTGGCGGCAGGAACAGTGGGACCACCACGCCGCCGCACAGCTGGTCGCCCACGAGGTGCTGCGGGTGGGGGCCACGGCCGCGCACTCCGACCTGGACAAGGTCCCGGGCGGCGACGTCGAGAAGCTGGCCGCGCTGTACGGCAAACTCGCCCCGGCTAGCGTGTAGCGCGCGCCTTCATAATGGCCGTGAGGGTCGCGACCGCGCAGAAGGTCCAGGTGCAGCACAACGCGATGAGGCTGCCGGTGCCCACCACCTGCGGGATCACCTGCCACGGACCGGACATGGTCTCCGCCATCATGGCCGCGCCCAGCGCCACGGTGCCGATCGGGAAGGTCAAGGCCCACCAGCCCGGGGTGAAGTTCATGCGCTCCCGGAAACCGTAGATCGTGCGGATCACCGCGAAAGCCACCACGGGAATGCCGATGACCAGCGCCACCCAGCCATAGGCGTGGGCGAGCCAGGTGACCGCGGGGGTCGCCGAAGGCAGCATCACGAACTCCGCCTGGGCAGCGATGGACTGGGCAGCGGCGGTGGACTGACCGACCACGCCCAGCGGAATCCAAGTGGAGATGGAGGCGTCCACCGGCAGCGGGTGATAGAAGAAGTGGCTGCGATAGGCCAGCGTGAACAGCAAAACGGCGAAGAACAGCGCCAGAAAGAAGAACGCGGTCACCGCCAGCACCAGGACCACCGTGAGCTGCTCGGAAGCGACGTCGTCGACAAGGCTCGCGCCCGTCGTGGCGGAGACCATCGGCGGGACGACCGCCAGCCCCCAAGCCGGGACGGGGTGGTTGGCCCCCTTCTCCATGAGCCGCAGTGCGACCCGGAAGGTGGTGAACAGGCCGATGAAGGTGCCGATCAGCCAGAGTGTGGCGGACACGGCGATAACCCAGTCGGCGGGGGCGGAGTCCGTCAACCCGGCGCGGTGAGCAGCCGCAGTCCCGAAGGGCAGCAGCGGGCCGACGTTGTGGATCGCCGAGCCCGTCGCGGTCATGCCCATGGAGACGGTGCCCCAGGTCGGGAGGATCGACATGTCCCGCCAGGTGTTCGCGAACATCCCGGGGTTGCGGCGAGCGTTGACCGTGAAGCCGGCCCCCAGGCCGATGAGCAGGACGAATGCGAGGAACATCAGCGCCGTTGCCGGGTACAGGAGCCAGCCATGATCCGGGACCTGGCGACCGAGCAGGGAGGACAGGATGGCCGTACCCATGACCGAGGGGAACCACACCGGGCTGGCGGGCGGCAGTGCGCTGGGCCAGATAGACGTCATGGGCATAGTGTAGTGGTGAAATGCGAAACGGCCACTACCGCTTGCGCTGGTAGTGACCGTTTTTAGGTGAGCCGCCTGCGAGAATCGAACTCGCGACCTTTTCATTACGAGTGAAACGCTCTGCCGACTGAGCTAAGGCGGCGCGCAAAAACCCAGAGCCTAAAGCTCAAGCATTCTTACGGAGGATCATCGTAGCGGACAGCAGCGCGAAGACACAAAACCGAGCGAGCTAGCTCACCCGGCACGCTTCCCGCAGCGCACCGCCCAGCGCGTCGAGCGCAACCTCCGGTTTCACATTCATCCCCAGGGTCTCCCGGCAGGTCGACACCGCGTCGATACAGCGGACCAGCGCTTCCGGGGAGTTCCGACGCGCGAGCTCCCCCGAGGTAGCGCGCATATCCGGGTGTTGGAACCCACCCACGGGCTGCAGACCATGGGCCGCGGCCGCGGTGACGTCGGTGCCATCTGCAGCCCCCTCGGCGGCATCAGCCGAAGCACCCACCGGTTCCACCGCACCTGCTGCCTGCAGCATCGCGTCGCGGTACAGTCCCACGACGTCGATCAAGGCCAGATCCAGGGCGTCGCGCACCATCCGGGTGCGGCGGTTCTTCTGCTCCCGCTCCAGTTCCTTCATCTGCCCCGCCGAACCACGCTGCGCCTTGGCAGCACCACGGCCCTTCGCCCCCACGCCCAGGGACTCCTCCAGAGCCTCGCGTTCCTTCGCCTCGACCGCCTCCACCTGGGCGGCGACCTCCTCGGTCGCCTTCGCCACCAGCTGGGAGGTGAAGCTGAACAGGCGCGCGCCCTCGTAGACCATCTGCGGCAGCTTCAGCGCCGTCGCCCGCTTCGTGCGCGCGGCCTCGTCGCGGGCCAGGTGCCGGGCTCGGCCAATGTGTCCACCGGAAACCCCAGCGGCCCATCGCGCCTGCTCCTGCGTAATGCCCAGGGAGGCGTCCTGAAGAAGAACATCCTCCACCTGCTGCGGCGACGGGGTCGGAATGTAGACGTGGCGGCAGCGGGAACGCAGCGTGATCGAGATGTCCTGCGGGTCGGTGGACGGGGCGCAGAGCACAAACACGGTGTGCGCGGGTGGCTCCTCCACGGACTTCAGCAGCGCATTCGAACCGGCCTCGTTGAGGCGATCGGCGTCCTCGACCACGACGACCCGCCACCGGGAGACGGTGGGCATCGACGCGGCGGAACTGATGACCTCCCGGACGTCCTCGACGGGGATGACGGAGCCGGTCGTCGCGATCCACACGATGTCCGGGTGCGTGCCGGCGGCCGCGGACTGGCACTGTTCGCACACCCCGCAGCCCCCATTCGGGCACACCAACCCCGTGGCGAAGGCTTTGGCCGCGATCGAGCGACCCGAACCGGGCGGGCCGGTGAATAGCCAGGAGTGCGTCATCGCCTGCGGGTTCGCCACCGCACCCGCGAGCAGCTCCCGAACCGGCTGGGCGGTGATCTTGCGCCACACGCCACCGCCGGCCAGGGGGTCGAATCCAGAGCTATCCACGTTCACGAAGCACAGTCTAGCCCCCGCTGTAGACGGGTTCGATAATGTAATAGCCATGCAACAATTCGCGCGCTACTTGAAATGGGTCTGGGGCACCTACTGGCCCTTGTATGCCGCGATGATTCTGATGACGAACGTGGTCGGCGCGATCGCCGTCGCGACCTTCCTGCGCTTCCTCATCCCGCTGCGCGGTGCGCGCGAGCTGACCAGCCCAAACACCGTCACCTCGATTGCGTATTTGAGTTATTTCATCTTCGCGATCGTGGCTGGCGTGGTGTTCACGCTGGTCTTCTTCGCCCCCGTGCTGCGCTGGCAACGCAACCCCGATGCCTATGACCCCAACATGATCCGGCATCTGGTGCTGCGCATCCCCTTCCTGCAGTCCGTGACGGGCGCGGTGCTGTGGGCCATCGGCGTGGCGATCTTCACCATCGTGGCCGCGCAGTACTCCTCGCGGTGGGCGATCACCGTTGCCGTGACCGCAGTGCTGGGTGGGTTGATGGTGACGTTGATGACGTACATGGAGGCCGAACGGCTGGTCCGCCCCGTCGCCGCCCGCGCCCTTGAGCAGGGTTCCCTGGAGCAGTCCGACCTCTCCCCGATGTCCACCCGCCTCATGGCCACCTGGGTGCTGACCAACGCGGTGCCGGTGCTGGGCATCCTGCTGCTGATTTTCGCGCAGGCCCGGAGCTTCTTCGACGGCTCGATGGAGGATCTGATCCCCGCGCTCGTGGCCCTAGCTGCCACCGCCCTGGTCACCGGTTTCCTGGGCGCGCGGTTGAGCGCGATGAGCGTGGTGGACCCGGTGCGCGAGCTGCAGTTCGCCATCAACCAGGTGCGCCGCGGGAACCTGGAAACCACGGTGCGCATCTACGATTCCTCCGAGATCGGCGTGGTGCAGGCTGGGTTCAACGAGATGATGCGCGGCCTGCAGGAGCGCCAGCAGGTCTCGGACCTTTTCGGCCGATACGTGGGCACGGAGGTCGCCCGCCGCGCGCTGGAGGAGGACCCGGAGCTGGGCGGCGAGTCCCGCGACGTCGCGGTGCTGTTCGTGGACGTCATCGGCTCCACTGGCTTCGCCACGCAGCGTTCCCCGGAGCACGTGGTCTCCGCGCTCAACGAGTTCTTCGACCGCGTCGTGGAGGTCGTCCACGAGCACAAGGGAATCATCAATAAGTTCCAGGGCGACGCCGCACTCGCCGTCTTCGGCGCCCCGCTGCCCCTTGAGGACGCCGCTGGTCACGCGCTGGCTGCCGCCCGGGAGATGCACTCGAAGCTCACGGATCTGGAATTCGAGGCGGGCGTTGGCGTGGCTGCGGGCTCGGTCGTCGCCGGTCACATCGGCGCGAAGGACCGCTTCGAGTACACCGTCATCGGCGACGCCGTGAACCAGGCCTCCCGGCTGACCGACCTAGCGAAGGACACCCCGGGTCGAGTGCTGACGAGTGCGGCGACGGTGCGGCTGGCTAATGAGGCCGAGCAGCGTCGCTGGACGATGCTGAAGTCTGTGGAGCTGCGCGGCCGCCGCCAGATGACGCAGCTGGCCCGCCCGGTGCGCGCCACTCTCGCGGACCGCCACTAGGCGGCAGACTGGTTGCTTGGCGGCGGGCTTTAAATCTTCTTGACTGCTGCGAGGGGGCATCTTCTCACTCATCTTCGTACTTACTTCTCACTGTACGAAGATGAGTACGAAGTTATGTGAGAAGTTCATGCCTGAGCCAGCAGCCACAACGCACAGCAGAAAGCCCGGGTGGCGGCTCCTACTGGGAGCTACCACCCGGGCCTAGCACTACTTAAGCCCTAGACTTAGGTGCCCTAGCACCGCTTGAGGCCTAAGCCTTCTTGGCCGCTTTCTTCGCGGTCTTCTTCGCGGTCTTCTTGGTGCTACGCTTCGTCGCCTTCTTAGCTGCCTTCTTTGCAGTCTTCTTCGTGCTCTTACGGGTGGACTTCGCCGGCCCGGCGGCAGCCTTCTCGGCGTCCTTCGCCCGGCGTTCCGAAAGCAGCTCATTGGCCCGCGCGTCCGTCAGGGTCTCCGGGGTGTCCCCACGGCGCAGCGACGCATTGGTCGTGCCATCGGTGACATAAGGCCCGAATCGACCCTCCTTGACGGACATCGGCTTGCCGGAGACGTCGTTGTCCCCCAGACGCTTCAACGGCGGCTTCGCGGCAGCGCGGCCGCGACGCTTCGGCTCCGCGTAGATGCGACGCGCCTCGTCGAGCGTGATGGTGAACAGCTCCTCCTCGCTGCCCAGGGAGCGCGAGTCCGAGCCCTTCTTCAGGTACGGGCCATAGCGGCCGTTCTGCGCGGTGATGACCTCCCCGTCGGCGGGGTCCACGCCGACCTCGCGAGGCAGGCTCATCAGCTTCAGCGCATCCTCGAGGGTGACGGTGGCCGGCTCCATGCTGGCGAACAGCGAAGCCGTCTTCGGCTTCAGCGTCTCGTCGAGGATCTCCTTGATCCGCTTGGCCTTCTTATTCGCGAAGGTCTTGGTCTCGCGCGACAGGGGCTTCTTGCCCTCCTTCGCGCGCTCGGCGTCCTCCTCATCGCGCTCGGCGAGGAAGACCTTCTCCGCCTTCGCGGTGACCTCGGCCTCCTCATCCTCACCCAGCACCTCGGTGACGTACGGGCCGAAGCGACCCTCGCGGGCCACGATCATCCGCCCGTTCTCCGGGTTGCGGCCCAGCTCGCGGCCGGACTGCGGGGTGGCGAAGAGCTTCTCGGCGACCTCCAGGGTCAGCTCGTCCGGGGTCATGGACTCCGGCAGGTTAGCGCGCTGCGCTTCCTCCTCGCCCTTATCGTTCTTCACCATGCGCTCGAGGTACGGACCGTAACGACCAACGCGGACGACGATCGGCACGCCGTTGGCGTCGTCGAAGAGGTGCAGGGAGTTCACGCGGCGGGCGTCGATGCTCTCCAGGTTCTGGGCGACCACATTCTTCAGGCCGTAGTTCTGGGAGCTGGTGCCACCGCCGAAGTAGAAGCCCTCCAGCCACTTCGTGCGGTCCTCGTTGCCCTCGGCGATGGCGTCGAGCTGGTCCTCCATCGCGGAGGTGAAGTCATAGTCCACCAGCGCGCCGAAGTTCTGCTCCAGCAGGCCAACGACCGCGAAGGCCACCCAGCTGGGGACCAGCGCATTGCCGCGGGGCAGGACGTAACCACGGTCCTGGATGGTGCGGATGATTGACGCGTAGGTCGACGGGCGCCCGATGCCGAGCTCCTCCATCTTCCGCACGAGGCTGGCCTCGGTATAACGGGCCGGCGGGGTCGTCGTGTGACCGTCCGCGGTGACGTCCTCTGCGGTGAGGAACACTCCCTCGGTGACCTGTGGGAGGCGCTTCTCCGCGTTATCGGCGACGTCCTTACCTTCCGCGGTGCGGGAAACCTCGACGTAGGCCTTCAGGAAGCCCGGGAAGGTGACGGTGCGGCCGGTGGCGGTGAACTCCACCTCGGTGCCCGCCTCCGGCTCACCGGACGTGCCCGCGATCGTGACCTTCATGGAGGTGCCGCGGGCGTCGGCCATCTGAGAGGCGACAGTGCGCTGCCAGATCAGCTCGTAGAGCTTGAACTCCTCGGCGTCCAGCTTCTGCGCGAGCTGGCCGGGGGTCTGGAAGCGCTCGCCAGCTGGGCGGATCGCCTCGTGGGCCTCCTGGGAGTTCTTCACCTTGCGGGTGTACTGGCGCGGACCGTCCGCCACGAACTGCTGGCCGTACAGCTGGGCGGCCTGCGCGCGGGCGGCGTTGATGCCGGCGGTGGACAGCGTCGTGGAGTCCGTACGCATATAAGTGATGTAGCCGTTTTCGTACAGGCGCTGCGCGATGCGCATCGTGCGCTCGGAGGTGAATCGCAGCTTCCGGCCGGCCTCCTGCTGCAGCGTAGAGGTCATGAACGGCGGGTACGGGCGGCGGGTGTAGGGCTTTTCCTCCACGTTTGCGACGTGCAGTTCCTCGCCCTTAATTCCGGACGCCAGCTGCTTGGCGCGCTGCTCGTCCAGGACCAGCGGGGTGCCGGACTTGCTGGACTTGAGGGTGGCGTCGTCCTTAAAGTCGCGACCCTGCGCGATGCGCTGACCGCCCACGGTGGCGAGTTTGGCCTGGAAGGACGCCGGATCACCGTCCAGTCGGGCGGCGGGGTCGATCGAGAGCTCGGCGGTCAGGTCCCAGTAGTCGGCGGCGCGGAAGGCCATGCGCTCGCGCTCGCGCTCGACGATCACGCGGGTGGCGACGGACTGCACACGCCCTGCGGACAGGCGCGGCATGACCTTCTTCCACAGCACCGGGGAGACCTCGTAGCCGTAAAGGCGGTCGAGCACGCGGCGGGACTCCTGGGCGTCCACGAGGTTGTAGTCCAGCTCGCGGGTGTTTTCCACGGCCTCGAGGATCGCGGACTTGGTGATCTCGTGGAAGACCATGCGGCGGACCGGGACCTTGGGCTTCAAGACCTCCAGCAGGTGCCAGGCGATGGCCTCGCCCTCACGGTCGGGGTCTGTCGCGAGCAGCAGCTCGTCGACCTGCTTGAGCTTGGCGCGCAGGTCGGCGACGCGCTTCTTCTTATCCGGGGAGACCACATAGAGGGCCTCGAAGCCCTTATCCACGTTCACGCCGAGGCGCGCCCACGGCTCCTTCTTATACTTCGCCGGAACGTCCGCGGCACCGTGTGGGAGGTCACGAATATGCCCAACTGAAGCCTCGACGATGTAATCGGGCCCCAGCATTGGGGCGATCTTCTTGGCCTTAGTTGCAGACTCGACAATGACTAAACGCTTCACGTGACCTCCGCATGGATTTGCTCCTTAGATTGCCACAATAGGCAAGTGATACCTGCTTAGTGGAAATCGGGCGGTGTGTTATCCCCACCTTTGAGGCAGCTCCCCACCCCTGCTGCAACCCCACCGGATGGTGAGAGAAGCCCGAAATAGGTTCTTGCTGCCGTTGGGGACTGAGGTTAGCGGGTGGTGCAGACACGGGGGTGAAGAAAAGCAAAAGGGGACGGTGGAAACCACCGCCCCGGGGCGTTTGCTCTTCGCTGTGCCTACTGCCTTGTCGGCAGCCGGCTGCAGCTCATACTCGCTGCTTACAGCGGCTGGACGTTCTGAGCCTGCGGGCCCTTCGCGCCTTCGCCGACCTCGAATTCGACCTTCTGATCCTCCTCCAGAGTGCGGAAGCCGCTGCTCTGGATCTCGGAGTAGTGGACGAAAAGGTCCGCGGAGCCATCTTCTGGGGCGATGAATCCATAGCCCTTCTCCGCGTTAAACCACTTCACAGTTCCCTGCGCCATTTTCAAACAACCTATCTTTCTTGGCGTACCAGCCCCGCCAACTTTCGGCGGAGCAGGGCCTTCACCGCCACATCAACGGTTGACACCGCGCATGGGATTGGGACCGTCCACCAGTGTGCCATGTTTCTTTCGCCACCGATAGGGGTTTTAGATGAACAATCGGTCGAACGCTTAATGCAGCGCCCCCGCAGACTCCGTGTCTGGCGGTCGGGCTAGACTGCCCTCATCATGGCTGAGCAGTCCACCACCCCCACCTCCGGCGCAGGCAGCGCGCCCACTTCACCCGGCGCGGGCAGTGCACCGAATTCACTCGGCGCCGAACTCATCGAGGACTTGCGCGCGGCCATGCCGGACTCCACCGTCACGCACGTCCGCCACGTCCCGGCGCGCTTGTCCACCCCCGCGGACTGGCCCGACTGGATTCTCCCTTCGCTCAGGGAGACGCTGCGCCGAGGCGGCGTCCTAAAACCCTGGTCCCACCAGGCCGAAACTGCTCAGCATGCGTGGGAGGGTAGGGACGTCATCGTCGCGACCGGGACCGCATCCGGAAAGTCGCTGGGCTACCAGCTGCCGATCCTCACCGCGCTGGCCGAGGACCCGACCGCCACTGCGGTATACCTGGCCCCGACGAAGGCACTGGCGCAGGACCAGATGCAGTCCCTGGCCCGGCTGTGCGCTGCCACCCCGGAGCTCGCGGACGTCATGGTCGCCACCTACGACGGCGACACCCCGCCCGAGGCCCGGCGCGCGATCCGGGAGCAGGCGCGGATCATCGTGACGAATCCGGACATGCTGCACGCCTCGATCCTCGGCAATCCGAAGCGGTGGACACGGCTGCTGAAAACCCTGCGCTACCTGGTGGTTGACGAGTGCCACGTCTACCGCGGGGTCTTCGGCGCGCACGTGGCGATGGTGCTGCGGCGGCTACTGCGGCTCGTTCCGGGGGCTGGTTCTTCCGGTTCGGGGCTGGCTGGGCCGTCGTCGGTGGCTGGCCCGTCGTCGGTGGCAGGCCCATCTTCAGTGGCTGGCTCGGAATCGAGGACGTCAGGCCCCACCGTCATCATGGCCTCCGCGACCAGTGTGGATCCCGCGGCTCATGCGCGTCGGCTGACCGGGCGGGTCGAAGTCGTGGCGGTGACAGAGGACGGCTCGCCGGCGGGTGAGCGCACGATCGCGTTGTGGGAACCCGGATTCCTGGAAGGCGTGGAGGGCGAGCACGGCGCGCCGGTGCGGCGCAGCGCTAACTCGGAAGCTGCGGAGGTCATGGCCCGGGTCATCGCCGCAGGCGCGCGAACCTTGAGCTTCGTCCGCTCCCGTCGCGGGGCGGAGATCGTGGCCCTGGCGGCCGCAGAGGAGCTCGGCGGGATGGGCCGGGCGGAGGATGCTGCGCGGGTGGCCGCCTACCGGGCCGGATACACCCCAGAGGACCGCCGCTACCTGGAAAAGGCCCTGGATGAAGGCGAGCTGCTGGGGGTAGCCGCAACCAACGCACTGGAGCTCGGAATCGACGTGGGCGGGTTGGATGCCGTCGTCGCCGCCGGATTCCCCGGCACCATCGCGAGCTTCCGGCAGCAGGCTGGGCGCGCGGGGCGGCGCGGGCAGGGGGCACTGGTGGTGCTGGTTGGGGCGGACGACCCGATGGATACTTACCTCATCCACCACCCGTCGGATCTGCTGGACCGGGAGGTGGAGAATACGGTCTTCGACCCGCACAATCCTTATGTTCTGGCTGATCACCTGGTGTGCGCGGCTGCGGAGCGCGCGCTGAGCGATGCGGAGATCGCGGCCTGGCACGGCGAAGCGGTGGCTGATCACCTGATCTCCCGCGGGGTGCTGCGGCGGCGGCCGCACGGGGTATTCGCGGACCTGCAGGCAGCGGAGCAGATCCACGCGCAGGTGTCGATCCGCGGCGGGGCGGCAGGTCAGGTGGCGATCGTGGAGTCGGAGTCGGGGCGCATGCTCGGCACGGTGGATGAGGCCCGCGCGGTCTCGGATGTCCACCCCGGCGCGGTGTATGTGCACCAGGGCGAGACGTACCTGGTGGATGACCTGGATCTTTCCGCAGGTGTGGCGTGGCTGCATCAAGCGAGCCCGGAGTACAGCACGCGGGTGAAGCGGGATACGGATATCCAGATTCTGCGCACCCGGGGCACCCGCCAGCTGGCGGACGGTGTGTGGTTGGCGGACCTGAATGTGGAGGTCTCGCACACCGTGACTGGTTTTACCAAGCGGCTGCCGGGCGGGGAAATCATCGATAACGTGCCGCTGGACTACCCGCCGGAGCGGCTGCGCACGCGGGCGGTGGCATACACGGTCGCGCCTGATGTGCTGCTTGACCTGGGACTTCCGGAGCCGACATGGCCAGGAACCTTGCATGCGGCGGAGCATGCGGCGATCGGTTTGTTGCCGCTGATCGCAACGTGCGACCGGTGGGATATCGGTGGGGTGTCGATCGTGCAGCACCCGGATACGGGGCTGCCCACGGTGTTCGTCTACGACGGCTATACCGGGGGGGCGGGGTTCGCGGAGAAGGGCTTCGCAGATTTCGGCCGGTGGATGGCTGCGACCGCGGAGGCTGTGGGGGCGTGCGAGTGCGAGTCCGGATGCCCGTCGTGCGTGCAGTCCCCGAAGTGTGGCAATGGCAATGACCCGCTGTTCAAAACGGGCGCACTGGAGCTGCTGCGCTTCCTCGCCGCTGCGACGGCGCAGGACTAGCGGGGCAGGACTAGCGGTGCGGGACTAGCGGGGCGGGGACTAGCGGTGCGGGACTAGCCGGCGCGCTGAACGCCCCATCGATACGTTTTGCAGAGTTTGATGCCGTTTTTCACCCGATTTCCGGCATCAAACTCTGCAAAACACGCTGAGGGAAGCGAGGGGAAGCCGGGGAGAAGCCGCAGACAGGCCTAGCGGGACGGCGCGGCCTACGCCAATCCCCACAACTCCCTCTGCGACCTGCCTAGCGCCCACGATGCACGGCGCCAGCGCTCCAGACCAGAGCGCGAGGGCGCAATGCAATGACACAGCGCGAAACCACCGGACATCGCGAACCTTTCAGCGAAACCGGCGAAGCAGACAGACCGGGGCAGCTACTGTGATGATCACCAAGTATTTTTGCGCCCGAAGCTAATGATCTAGAAGGAACGCCGATGCCCGCCTTTCCTCGCTCACTGAGCACTCGCACCCGCCGAACCACCGCCGCGCTGAGCGCCGCCACCCTGGCATTTGGGGTTCTTGCCGCTGGTAGCGGCGCTGCCACTGCTGCCCCTGGCTCCTCCACTGGCGGAGGCGGAAACCCGAACGCAGGCTCCTCCCAGGTCTTCGGTTCCATCGCGGACACGACTCCTCGCCCGCTGGTTAACCTCGGCGATCCGATGCGCGACCCAGCCCCGTACACCAAGCCCACCGCAGACTCCGGCCTCAAGTGGGACTCGGTTCCGGCAACCCCGGGCGAGCACATCGCCCAGGTCCCGCTCGATGAGTCGCTGCGCCTGGCCAATGCGGGCGCCCAGTACCGCGTCGCGCACTCCACCACTGACCAGCACGGAAAGGTCGTCGCCTCCACGGGCGCGATCTTCCTCCCCAAGGGCACCCCACCGGAGGGCGGCTGGCCGGTGCTCGCCTGGGCGCACGGCACGGTGGGGATGGACGACGTCTGCGCACCCAGCATCAACGACCGCGGCGAGCGCGATAGCGCGTACCTCAATCACTGGCTTTCCCAGGGCTATGCCATCGTCGCCACGGACTACGCGGGTCTCGGCACCCCGGGACTCATGAGCTACCTCAACTCGCAGGCCACCGCGGATTCCGTCGTTGACTCCGTGATCGCCGCCCACAAGGCCGATCTTTCGGCAGCACTCCCCGCAGAGAGCAAGGATCAGCCCGTGCTCTCCAAGAAGTGGGCCGTCATCGGCCAGTCCCAGGGCGGCGGCGCGGCACTGAACGTGGCACACGGTGCGACGTCCCGCTCCCAGCCAGCAGGCCTGGACTTCCGGGGCACCGTCGCCACCGGCGCGCCCGCTTATATCGAGGAGATCGTGCTCGCGGGCGGTCCCACCTTCCCGGCTATCCCGCTGCCAGCTGGCCTGAACAGCTACGCGCTGTACATCCTCGCCGGATTCCGCGAGGCCAACCCCGATATCGACGTGGACTCCGCACTCACCGAGGAGGGCCGCAAGATGGTCGATGCCTCCCTGAAGAGCTGCCTCCCCCAAACCGCGGATGCCGTCCGCGGCACCAACCTCGCCCGCGCGTTCAAGAAGCCGCTGCGGGACGTCCCCGGTCTGCCGGAGGCGCTGCGGACGTACATGGCGACCCCGACCACCGGTTACGACCGGCCGGTCTTCCTCGGCCACGGCCTGGCGGACATGGACGTCCCCACCCCCATCGGCCTCTCCCTGAACACGGAGATGTGGCTCAAGCAGTTCACCGGCAGCCCCCGCAATGCGCGCGTGGAGGTCCGCTGGTACCCGACGGACCACGGTGGCACGGTGCCGGCGTCCCAGGTTCACTCCACCCCGTTCCTGAAGTCCATCTTCGACGACGACGCCGCTGCCGGCCCCGTCGGCTCGCTCGGTTCCGCAGAGCCGTCGGGCACCCCCGCGAAGTCCTAGGCCGTAGCGCCGGCGCCCCGCCGCATCGATGCGTTTTGCAGAGTTTAATGCCGCTTTTCAGCCAATTTCCGGCATCAAACTCTGCAAAACACACTGAGGGGCGGTGCCCTTGGGGCCCCACGGGGCGCGGGGTTCCCGCGAGGGGCGTCGCGAGGATGTTGGGGGCGCGAGGTTCCCGCGGCCCCCACGAGGCTCACATCGGGCCTGCCACCGCCGAGGCGTGCCGCCCCTTCACTGAAACTTCCACGCCCACGGTGTCCGGCCCCTCCGGCCCCACCTGACAGCCCACCAGCTCCGCGGCATTCGCCTGCGCGAAGATCTCAGCAATCCCGCAAGAATCCGCGTCGCCGGCCACGTGCGCCTGCGCAGCAGACAGTGCCACCAAGTCGGCGGCCACCACCGCCCGCTGGTGCGCGTCTATCTGCCCGAATCCCAGCACGATCACCCCGCACAGGGCGATGAGCCCCAGGACGGAGCTAACTCCCGCTGCTGTCGGCATCAGGCTCCTCCAGGATCGATTCCTCCACGGTGACGTCGAACAGCGGGGCCTGCTTTGTCAGCCGCACCGTCACCTTGGACCACGGTGTTTCCCCCACGGGCGAGCGCGTGATCTCCACCGTCTCCCCCTCGCGGCCGGTGAGTTCGCCATCGTCCACCCCGAGGGCCGCCATGCGCGCAACATCCCGGGCGCTCGAGTGCGCCGCCATGCTGGTCGCTAGCGTGCTGAGCCCCGCGACCAGCAGGCCGACGGTCACAGCGATGGCGGTCAACACGGATGCCCCCTCCACCGTGTTCATCTACTTACCTTCGCTTAGGGCCCGCTCGAAGATGCCGCTGAGCGCGCTCTCCACTGCATCCGACGTCACCACCGTGTACAGCAGCGCTCCGAGCGCCGCGGCAGCCACGCACCCAAGCGCGTATTCAATCGTGCTCATCCCAGACTCGTCCTCGTACTGCGCCCTCGCAGCACCCCGAATCCACAGCTCCACGCGCTGAAACGCACTCAGCCCGCTGGACGGCTCCGCAACCACGATCTCCGGTTGCGCGGCATTGTTCTTGGTGTTCATGGTCATTGTTCTTTCCCTTTCGGTGTCATTTCCTCGGTGTCTTTTCTTTGGCGTTCTTGTGTCGCGTTGTGCGTATGCCTATTTCCCTCATGCCTTCATGCTTTGCCCTCGTTTTGATCCCCCTCCTTTTTGTTTTCGACGTCGCCCCCGCCGGCCTTAGAACCCCGCCAGCCCGATGACCAGTGGCACCAAACCGATGAGCACGAATGCCGGCAGGAAACACAGGGTCAGCGGTGCGGCGACAGCGATGAGCACGCGTTCCGCACCCGCCTCGACCTGGTTCAGGCTGTGCTGGCGGATGCGCCGAGCCTGGGCCTTTGCGCCTTCGGCCAGCCTGGTCCCGGCCCTGGTCTGCTGAAGCGCCTGGCGTGCCACGGGGCCGTAGTGCTCGTGGCTTTTCAGTGGCTCCCAGGCCGCCGGGCCTGCCCCCAGCTGGAGCAGCGGCTCGACATCGTGGGCCGGCCCCTCCCCTGGCCCGACCGCCACGCCCCATGCCTTAGCCACCGGCAGCCCCGCCGCCAGGGCCAGAGCAAAGACGTCCAGGTGCCGGGCCACCGCCAGGGCCTCCCCGGTGGGCCCGGCGCGCCGGCCCACCCCACCCAGCACCTTGGCGGTCAGCGCCTCGGTCCACAGCACGCCGGCGCAGGCGAGCATCGCCCCGACGAGCAGGAGCCCAAGCCCGATCACGCTGCCGAAGAGCGTGCCGCCGGGGTCCAGGCCCATGCTCTGGCCGATGCCCACCGCCCCCACCGGCATTGCGAGCAGCAACACTTCCGTGAGCCGGGCGCCGGCCATCGCCGCTGCGGTTTTCTCCTGCTGGGCGGAGTGCGCCTCCAGGTCCGCGACGATGCTGTCCGCCAGTGGTGCGAAGCTCATGCCCGTGCGCTCTGCGAGCTCCCATAGCTCGCAGAACTCCTCAACATCCTGGGCCACCAGCTCGGCAGGGCTAATCCCCTCTCCAACCGCACGCCTGTCACCCGCAGGGCGAATCTCTCCCCGGTTCCGCAGCGCCGCCGCGGGGCTTGCACCCAGGCGGACCTGCGCGGCAATGAGCACCAGCTGTCCGCCGAGCCGCGTTCCCGCCTCTCCGGGTTTTCCATCCGATCCGCCCTGTTCGTCCTCGCAATCCACGGCCGCAGATTCCACCGCGTCCACCACCCGAGCCCCGGCGGCGACCTCCCGGGCGCAGCTGTCTGCGAGATCCCGGAACAGCTCTAGCTGCCGGCGTTGGACCCGCCCGTCGCGGATCCGTACGCCCACCCGGTAGCCGGTGAACGCTCCCATCGAGGCCACGGCGGTCAGCGTCAACACGATCAACAAGGTCATGGCAGCTCCTCCCAACCGTCGCGGGGACGCCCGTGCCACACCGGCCGAAGCCGCAGCTCACGGGGCTTATGCTCTTCCGGCGCCGTTCCCGACGCTCCCGCTGCTAGCCCGCCTTTCACCTCTTCCTGTGCCCTCTCCGCCACCGCGATCGTGGCCACTTGCCGCCGCCCACCAGCTCGTTCCAGGTGAATAACCACGTCAATCCCGTCGGCAGCCTGCGCGTGCAGCGCCTGCGGGCTCATCCCCGCCATCGCCCCGAGCGCGGCCAGCCGCCCCGGCACCGCAGCCACCGAGTTGGCGTGCATCGTGCCGGCCGACCCGGCGTGCCCCGTATTCAGCGCAATCAATAGGTCCGCGACCTCCGCGCCACGGACCTCACCCACGACGATCCGGTCCGGCCTCATGCGCAGGCACTGTCGCAACAACAGCTGCATCCCGATCTCGCCCGCACCATCAGCGTTTCCTTCGCGCGCAGCCAGGGCCACGACGTGCGGATGGGTCGGCATGAGCTCCGGGGTATCCTCCACCACCACGATGCGCTCATGCTCAGGAACCTCGCCCAGCAGAGCGGCGAGCAAGGTCGTCTTCCCCGTACCCGTACCACCCGTGACCAGCAGATTCTTGCGCGCGAGCACGAGCCTGCGCAGCATGTCGCCCACTTCGGCGGGCATCATTCCTGCCTCGCAGAGATCCTCCAGCCTCAGGCGCCCCCTCGTCAGTGTCCGCAGGCTCACACACGCTCCACCTCGCGCTGGCGGCGAAAGCATCGCATGCACCCGCAGGGCCGCCGCTGGAATCCCGGGCGGCAGGTCGTCGATGATGCCGTCGGCGAATGGCCGCGCGTCGTCCAGCCGCACTCCGCACACTGCGGCGAGGCGAACCGCGAGTTCCCGCACCTCGGGAGGTGCGAGGCTCACCGGGGTGCGCTCGACGCCGTGCCCCCGATCAGCCCACACCGCACCGTCGGGATTGACCACCACATCGGTCACGCCTGGCTCCGCAAGCACCTCGGTCAACACGCCCAGGCCGGACAGTTCCCGCTGGATATCCTGCAGTTGCCGCACGGTATCCGGGATGTTTTTATACGACGCCGCCCCGGTCACCGCCTCCATCGCGCTCAGGATCTCGGCCTCGCTGGCCTGCCTGGCACCCTGCACTGCGAGCTGGTGGCGCACCTTATCCAGCAAAGAATGATCGGCGGCCACCGTTGTCGCAGCGCCCGGCTCCCCGGCTGAATCTGCCGCAGCCTCTCCCGGGATCAGGCGCAGCTTGTTGAGCCCGTCAGCAATCCACATCGCGTCCACTCCCCCACGCGCTCGCTCCCGGCAGGTGCCCCAAGATGCGCACGCCGAGCTGCAGGTCTTGGACGCTCGCCTCTCCCGCACACCCCTCCAGCGGTTCCGCGGCGATCGCCCCGTCCCACGGCGACAATTCCACTGGCTGCCTGCCCAGCATCTGCCGCAGCGCGATCGGAGTCTCCAGCCCCGCTTCCTCCCGTAGGACGCCCACCGCCGGCACATCCACTGCGTCCAGTTCCGCCAGGCGGCGGCCCAGCGCATGCACCCCCGCGACGGTCGGGCGAGTCACGCACACCACGAGGTCAGCAGCCCCGTTGCTCGCACTCACTCCGTCGTCCTCCGGCGCTGAAGCACCCTCCCGCACATCCGCCATCGGGTTCACTCGCCCGCGGTCCACCACCGCGACTCCTCTTAGGGGATAGTCCGCAGTTCCCGCTGTGGGGTGATCCAGCCCACGGTCCGTGTTGGGCTCCGGACGACCACCCGCAGCATCGAGCCGCTGCGAGCGGAACCTCAGTCCCGACCCGCCCGGCGCGACCGGCCATCCCTCTACTGGAATGCCCTCGCCGCCGCGCGCACCGAGGCCGCGCTCACCCAGCCGCCGCCCCGGCACGCCTTCCCAGCCACACAGCAGGTCGAGCCCCACCGAATCCGGATCGGCGTCCACCAGGCTCACCGGAGTGGCGTCCTGAGAAAGGCAGTGCGCCAGGGCCAGCGCGAGATGTACCGCGAGGCTGCTGGTGCCCGCCCCACCTTGGACGCCGTGGACGTGGATGCGGGGAGTGTCGATCACTCCCAGCTCCTCGGCAAGTTGCAGCGCCCCACCAGCGGTCACGGGCTCGCTCAAAGCGCCGAGCAGGGCGTCGTCGATGCGGCGCAGCCAGAGGTGTTGACCGTTCGGAAACTTAGACTCTGCTTCGTCCTGGCGTAGCTGCTCCCGCCCCGTCGCAGCGACGGCCATGGCGACGGCGTCGGCACTATCGTGGTCGGCCACGTCCACGATCACCGGCGTGCGCAGCATGCCCCGCAGCGCCTCAGCGTGCCGCGCTCGGTCTGATCGAAGTAGCTTGCTCCCCCATGCATTCATGGCTTCACTCTCACACGCGGGCACCGGGCACCGACAGGCCCGCGAACAGTCTGTGGATAGGCGTCCGCCGGGCCCGCTTTGCACCCCACTGCAGCCCCCAGGACCCGATTTTTCTGTGGATAACCCCGCCCGGCCACACCACCCGCTCCTCAGCCCACCGCGTCGCGCGCCCGCAACAGCCCACCAACGCTGTGAAAACTGTGGACTTTTGTGAATATTGATACCTAGAATTGATGCCGTGACGCCTCTACCCAGGATCAGTAACCGCATCGCGAGCCGCCGGACGGCCCCAGGTCGCACGGCCCGGCGCACGCTCGCGGTGTTCGACCTGGATAAAACCATCGTGGATACCAGCGCCTCCATGGCCTACGGCCGCCCGATGGCCAAGCGCGGGATCATCACCACGGGGGAAATGCTGCGCATCGGGGCGATGCTGTTCAGCTACATGATGACCACCCACACGGACGAGAACCTGGACGCCACCAAGGAAGCCCTGGCCTCCATGATCCGCAACCGCCCCGCGGCCTCCCTGCGCGCCATCGCGGAGGACGCGCTGCAGGAGGTGCTGATCCCTTACGTCTACGCCGAGGCCCGCGACTTCATCTTCGAGCACCACAAGTTGGGCCACGACGTCGCCATCATCACCGCATCCGCCCGCGTCCTGGTGGACCCCATCGCCCGCGAGCTCCAGGCGGACTATCTGATCGCCACCGAGCTCGAGGAGATCGACGGCACGTATACCGGCAAGGTCCTGCACTTCAACAAGGGCCAGGCGAAGGTGGACAAGCTGATGGAGCTCGTCGAACGCGGCGGCTACGACCTCTCCCGCAGCTACGCCTACACGGATTCCCACACCGACCTGCCGCTCCTTGAGGCGGTCGGCCACCCCTATGCGATCAACCCGGACCGCCAGCTGCGCAAGATCGCCCGCGAAAGGGACTGGCCGATCGAGTACTTCAGCAAGCCCGAGCCCCTCTTCAAGCCGGGCAAGGTCCTGGCAGGCGCGGGGACGCTCGCGCTCCTCGGTGCGGCCGCCACCGGCGTAGTCCTGTGGTTGCGCCAACGTGCTCAGGACGTCGGTTCCGCCAGCACCCCGCAGCTCCTGGCGCGCCTCATGCCGCGCCGCGCCTAGTAAAATCAGCACCCAGCTGACACCGGGGCGGCTACCGCTAACGCTTCTACTGCTTCGCGTCGGCGATGGACTTCGCCTCCAGCGAGCCCTCGGCCAGCCCCTCGGCGTGGAAGATGATCCATTCGGCCATCGCCTCCGAACCACCCTTCGCGAACGCCGCAGCCTTCGCGCGGTACTCATCGCGGTGGCGGTTCCACCACACCTCCGGCACGCCCAGCCCCCGCGGGTCCAGGCCGCCGGTGATGGTCGCCAGCCGGGAGCAGGCGCGGGCGGTGACCCCGTTGGCGTCGGCGAAGGGCTCCAGGGTGAGCAGCTCGCCGTGGATGATGGCGGAGAGCACCACAGAATTAACCTTCGTACCCCCGGCGATGAGGGAACCGAGCAGCTGCAGGCGGCCATCGGTGGCGCGCTTCGGACGTCCCGGCACGAGGAACTCCGCATTGTGGGCGGCCTTCGCGCGGAAGTTCTCATCCGACATCTGTGGGGAAGCCACCGCGTTGATCTTCGCGATCACCTGCAGCGGGGCGCGCTGCCAGGTGGTGCGGGTCTCCGCGATGCCGTCCGGGGCGAGCAGCTCCGCGGCGCGCAGGGAGCCAGCCAAGATCGGGTCCTCCACCTGGCCGTCCTCGGGCAGCCGCGGGGTGCCGCCGTCCAGCTGGGCGGAAGCACGCGCCCCGCGCAGCACGGACTCGGAGCCGGTGACGTCCCAGCCGCGCAGGTTGGCGGGGTGGCGGTGCGCGCGGGCGATGAAGTCGGAGGCCCGCTCGACGGCCTCGGGCACCCCGGGCAGCTCGGCGAGTGGGGCGAGGGGATCGGTAGTGAAACGACCTTCAGCAGACATGGCAACCACAATAATTCACCCCACCGCCCCACGCTGACCAATGGTCTGGCAAAATGGTGTGCAGTAATTTCTGCGCAGAATATTGACCGTTAATTGTCAGGAGTATCGATCATGAGCAATAAGAGCGAAGGCCTATTCACCGATAGCGATAGCTTTAACCCTCATGTCAACGCTATCCCGCTGTCCGACGTGGACACCCGCCCGAAGGGGCAGGGCAGCATCGGCGACCTGGTGAAGGACGCCACCGCACAAGCCTCCTCCCTCATCCGCTCCGAGGTGGAGCTCGCAAAGACCGAGATCGCACAGTCCGGCAAGAAGGTCGGCCTGGGCGTGGGCCTGTTCGCCGCGGCCGGCGTGATCATCGCCTACTCCTCCTTCTTCCTCTTCCTCGCCCTGGCGTGGCTGTTGGATCACTTCATGCCGCGCTCCCTGGCCTTCCTCGTGGTCTTCCTGATCATGGCTGTGCTCACCGCGATCCTGGCGCTGGTCGGCGTGAAGCAGCTCAAGGGCGCGAAGAAGCCGGAGAAGACCATCGACTCCCTGGGCGAGCTCAAGCAGCTGACCCCGGATAAGGAGCGCTACACCGAGGGCAACTCCGTGGCCACCAAGGAGCCGGGCCTGTTCACCTAGGCCCCACACGCGTAGCCTCCCGTGAGCACCCCCTCCCCGCACACCCCGCAGCACACGTTCGTGCATTCGCGGGGTGTGCGTTTGCATGTGCTGCTGCAGGGCCCGGTCAAGCCCGAGGGCTCAACCGAGCGGAACCCGCTGGTGCTGTTCATCCACGGCTTCGGTGGCGGCTACTTCGACTTCGAACCACTCTTCGCCCAGCTGGAGGGCGCCCCGCTGCGCCTGGCGGCCGTGGATCTTCGGGGTTACGGCCGCTCGGATAAGACGCCCCGCGGCTATGACCTGACGACCGCCGCCTCCGACATGGCCGGCGTGATCCGCCGCCTGGGCTACAGCAGCGCGCACGTCGTGGGCCACGGCTACGGCGGGCTCGTCGCCTGGACGATGGCCGCCCACGAGCCAGAGCGCATCGACCGGCTGGTTACGCTCTCTTCTGCCCACCCCACCGAGCAAGCGAAGTTCCTATTCTCTCGCCCGCTACAGCGCTGGCGGCACACGCGGGGCACCCTGTTTGCGCAGCTCCCCCGCCTCCCGGAACGCGCCTTGACCAAGGACGGCGCCGCCACGGCCGAGAAGATCTTCCGCACCGGCGTGGCACCGGGCTTCCGCGACACCCCCATCTACCGCGAGTTCGCCATCAAGCGCCGCGAAGCGATGCAGGTGGATAAGGTCGCACACCTGGCCAGCGAATACCGCCGCTGGGCGTTCCGCTCCCGGTTCCGCCCCGAGGGTCGGATCTTCGACCGCACGATCCCGCGCCGCATCGAGGCCCAGGTGTTGGCGATCGACGGGTCGATGGACCCGAACTACTCCCCCGAGCTCGCAGCCCGCTCACTGGAGCGCGGCGCGGCGGGCTCCCGGGCTGAGCTGATCTACGGCGTCGGCCACTACCCGCACATCGAGGACCCCATCACAGTCGCAGAACTGCTCCGCGCCGAGCTGCTCACCACCGACTAACCGCGCGCCTCAGCGGCTCAACAACACTTAAGCAACTGCGCCCTAGTCAGCCACACAGCTGCGCGTATCCACCGGCGAGCTCCACCGGGCGGAATCACCCACGCGCTCCAGCACTTCCTTCTTCGTCAGCGCATAGCCGGTGTCCGCCTCATTCGAGTCCGCACCGAAGATCAGCCCCAGCACCTCCCCATTCGGGGCGACCAGCGGCCCACCGGAGTTGCCCTGCACGATCTTGCCGCGCAGCGAATACGCCTCGCGCTCGACCCGCTGGTCAGCGTAGATATTCGGTCCCGCGATCCGCATCTGCTCACGCACCCGCACCGGAGCCGCCTTGAACGGCCCACCCAGCGGGTAGCCCAGCGCGATGGCGTCGTCACCGGAGACGGCGGGCCTATCGGCCCAGCGCAACGGCTGCAGCGGCAGCTCCCCGGTCGCCCGCAGCAGCGCGATATCGTGCTCCGGGTCGTAGAAGACCACGTCCGTGTCCACCGGCCCGTTGACCGTGGACAGGGTGACCTTATTCGTCCCCGCGACGACGTGCGCGTTCGTCATCACCACACCCGGTTCGATGACGAATCCGGTGCCCTGCTGCATCCGGCTGCACTGTTCCGCAACACCCTCGACCTTGACGACGGACGGCCCGATGGCGGCGACGTCCGGAAGGTCCTGCAGTGCGGGGTCCGGCGGCTGGACCTCGCGCTTCGTGACGGAGGCGAAGGGGTCGGTGACCGCGGGGATCTCGCTGCGGTTGATCAGGGCGTTGATGCGTGCGGGCAGGGTGCGCATCCAGTTGGGAGCCACCTCGCCGATGGTGGCAATGATGCGGGAGTCCTGCGCCTCACGGGAAATGCGGGAGTCCTGGCTGCTGACCACGGGCACCGCGATCATCCACATCACCACCATGGCTGTGACGACGGCGACCAGGGAACCCACGGCGGAATCCGCCTGGTAGAGCCGACGCGTGCGGATATTATCGCGGAATCGCTGCCCGATGCCGGACCCCAGGAGGTAGCCGATCACCACGCAGCCCGCGAGAGTGAGCAGCGCGATGACCAGGCGGGAGCCTTCCGTGCCCTCGTCCTGCACGAGGCGGACGACCGGCCCCACGGCCTGCAGCCCCAGGTAGCCGCCGATCAGCACACCGGCCAGGCTCAGCAGCGCGGCCACCCCGCCTTGCCGCAGCCCAGAGAAGAAGGCAGCGAGGGCGCAGAGCACGAGCACGATATCAACGATCATGGGTGTGGGTTTCTACTCTCCTGTGTCCTTCTTACGCTCGGCTTCGAAGTGGGCGCGCAGGTCGCAGGCTTCGCCGTTACGGGATTGTTCCAGGGTACGGAAAAGATCGAATTGGGTCTCCTCGTCCCAGTCCTCGTGCCAGCCCGCGAGGCGCAGCAGGGCGTCGAGCACCCCGGCGGTGAAGCCCCACAGCACCATGCCGGAGACGTCGAAGGCGGGGCCGGACCAGCCGGCAAAGCCCAGCTTGAAGCGGTAATCTGGGTGGACGAGCTCGCGGATGGCCACGGGCTGGACCCAGTCGTTTTCCACCGTGGCGGGGTGGACGGGCGAGAACTCGCGCCAGTAGGCGATCACCGGCACGACCGCGAAGTTCGTGCGGTCGATGTACACCGGGTCCATCACGGCCACGGGCTCCACGCCCTCGGGGTTGAGGCCGGTCTCCTCGACGGCCTCCCGGACGGCGGTGTCGATCGGGGTGGCGTCCTGGGATTCCCACCCGCCGCCGGGGAAGGCCATCTGCCCGGAGTGGTTGCGCATGTCCACCCCGCGGTGGGTCAGGACGACGGTGGCGTCCTCCGGGAAGGGGTGGATCGCGGTGGATCGGTAGTCGGGGTCCCCGCCGAGCAGGATCAGCACGGCGGAGTAGCGCGGCGGTACGCCGTCCTCGTTGGTCTCCGGGACGTGGCGCGCGGGGTCGTTGAGTGCTGCGTGCACGCTGCCGCTGCGCGCGGCGGTGGCCAGCCTGGTGAGCCATTCGGGCAGGTCAGCGGCAAGTGGCGGTTGGGTGGTGATGGCGGCGCGCCAGTCTTCGAAGGGATAGGGCATGGTGTTAATTCTGCCCGCTCAGGGCGGCGTGCACAGCGGCTTCGAGTTCCTCGTAGTCGCGGAACACTTGGGGGTACATCTGCGCGCGGGTGCCGTCGGCCCGGTAAACCACCGTGATGGGGACGACCTTCGGCAGGCTGGTTGCGGTGTCGAAGCGGTGGGCACGGTCGGCGTAGACGGGCATGGTCGTGACGTTCAGCTCGTCCAGGAAGTCCGCCCCGGCCTGGGACTTCTTGTCCAGGTGGATGCCCGCGACGTTCCACTCCGGGTGCTGCTTGGCGAGCTTGTCGAAGTGGGGGAGCTCGCGGCGGCAGGGCTCGCACCACCAGGCCCAGACGTTGATGATCGTGGGCTTGCCGACCAGGGCCGCGCCGAGGTCGGCGGTCTCGTTTTTGCCGCTGGTGAGGCAGGGCAGCTCGATGCCGGCGAGCTCCGAGTCCGGGGAGGGCTGGGTGGCGCCTTCCGGGGCGGGGCAGCTGCGGGGGTTTGTGATGCTGACGGGCTGCTCGGGGCCTGGGTCCGCGTCGCCGTCCGCGCCGCGGTCACCGCCGGGGCCACCAGGGCCGCCGGAGGCCGAGCCGGCGCCACCCACCATGCCCGGTTCGGCCTGCTGCGGTTGCTGGGATTGAGCGCCGGGCTGATCATCACCGCCGCTCATCACGCCCGCGACCAGCGGGATGGCCGCGACAAGCAGGCCGATAACGATGGCGAGAACAAGCAGGAGGACACGCGGGCGCGACGCGCCTGCACCGTCCTCGGAACCGCGGGCGACGTCGGCGTCCTCGCTGGTAACGGTGGCCTCGTCGGAAGTGCCGTGACCGGAGGCAGCGGCGTTGGGATGGGAGCCGGAAGGGGTGGTGGCCATGGCGTTAATCCTCTCCGAATCCGGCCAGGGCGAGCAGGTGTTCGCGGTCTGGCGAGGTGATGCGGGCCATCGCTTCCTCCGGGTCGGGCGTGCCCGCCACCCCGAAGCTGGGGCACTGCCAGGCCAGGAAGCAGGCGCCACAGGCCGGTTTGCGGGAGTGGCAGACGCGGCGCCCGTGGAAGATGACCCGGTGGCTGAACATGGTCCACTCCTTGGGCTCGATCAGCTCCATGAGTTCCAGCTCGACTTTGACCGGGTCCTCCTGCTCAGTGAGCTTCCAGCGGCGCACGAGGCGGCCCAAATGGGTGTCCACGGTGATGCCTGGCACGCCGAAAGCATTGCCGAGCACAACGTTCGCGGTCTTGCGCCCCACCCCCGGCAGGGCGACGAGCTCCTCGAGGGTGCGGGGAACCTCACCGCCGTGCTTCTCAGCGATGGCGGTGCCGAGACCGATGAGGGAACGGGTCTTGGCCTGGTAAAAACCGGTCGGTCGGATGACCTCGGCGAGCTCCTCGGGATCCGCGGCGGCGTAGTCAGCCGCGGTGGGATATAGCGAAAATAGGATCGGCGTCACACTGTTGACCCGCACATCGGTACACTGTGCAGATAGGACTGTTGCTACGAGAAGCTCCAGTGGCGTCGAAAAGTCGAGTTCCGCATGAGCATCGGGATAGCCGACCGCAAGGGTGCGGTTGAGTTTCCTCGCTCGGCGCTTGAGCGCAAGCGGGGTTTCCACATGCGAAGGATCTGCGGCGCGATGGCTGCCAGGTTTTGGCAAGCGAGGCGCTGAGGTTTTCGGCATGGCTACTACTGTAGTGTGAGTCCGGTTAAACGTCGTCAAGTGGGAGTGTAAGGAACAGATGGCAGAGAACACCGAGATTCTGTCCCGCGCTGGAATCTTTCAAGGGGTAGACCCCGAAGCCGTGCAGGCTCTGGTTGAGCAGCTGGAGACCGTCGACTTCCCGCGCGGAACCACGATCTTCGAGGAGGGCGAGCAGGGCGACACCCTGTACATCATCACCTCCGGCAAGGTGAAGCTGGCGCGCCACTCCGCGGACGGCCGTGAGAACCTGCTGACCGTCATGGGGCCTTCGGACATGTTCGGTGAACTCTCGATCTTCGACCCGGGCCCGCGCACCTCCTCGGCAGTGTGCGTCACCAAGGTCTCCGCTGGCGTGATGACCTCCCAGATGCTGCACGATTGGATCGCCGAGCACCCAGGCATCACGGAGCAGCTGCTGCGCGTGCTGGCTCGCCGCCTGCGCCGGACGAATAACAGCCTGGCCGACATGATCTTCACGGACGTTCCGGGTCGCGTGGCCAAGTCGCTGCTGCAGCTGGCCAACCGCTTCGGCATCCAAGAAAACGGCATGCTGCGCGTGCACCACGACCTGACCCAGGAAGAGATCGCCCAGCTGGTGGGCGCTTCTCGCGAGACTGTGAACAAGGCGCTGGCGGAGTTCGCGCAGCGTGGCTGGATCCGCCTGGAGGGCAAGTCGGTGCTCATCGCGGACACCGAGCGCCTCGCACGTCGCGCGCGCTAACCGGAATATAAAAAAGACCAGCCTCTCGGCTGGTCACCCCGCATGAATGCCTAGCGAGTTTTCCACTCGCTAGGCATTGTCGCTTTTACTGCTGTTTCTTCAGGTAGTCGATCGTCACGCGGGTGGACTGTGCGGCGGCATCGCGCAGCACCGGATCCACATCCGTGTAGATCTCGTCGACAATATCCATGACATCGGCGTCCTCGCCGAGCTTGGCCAGCGCCTCGCGGACCTGCTCCAGGCGGTGCTCACGGCGCTCGATGTAGCGCTCGGCGAGCTCGCTGGTGTCCTCGCGGTCCGGACCGTGGCCCGGCAGCAGCGGCACGCCAGCGCCGCGGCGCTTCAGCTCCTTGAGGGACTCGATGTAGAGGCCGAGGTCGCCGTCGGTCTCGGAAATCATGGTGGTGTGGCGGCCGGCGATCGTATCGCCGGTGATAATCGCCTCCACGTCCGAATCATCGGATCCACCCTTGGAGTGGATGAGGAAGCACACGGAGTCGGAGGTGTGCCCCGGGGTGTGCATGACCTCGATCGTCGGGGTGAGCCCCTCGATGCGGATGATCTCGCCATCCTTCAGCGGCTCAGCGGCGATGCAGTTGTGCTCGTCGAAGGCGCGCACCGGGGCGCCGGAGAGCTGACGGAAGCGCTGGGCACCGTTGGAGTGGTCGTTATGACGGTGCGTGAGGAGCACGAGGCCGATGGTGGCCTGCGGGCCGTCCTCGTCGCTGGTGCCGGCGCCGATGCTCTCCCCCACGGCCTTGCTGTGCAGGACGTTGAGGTGTCCCTCGTCCTGCGGGCCCGGATCGATGACGACCGAGACCAGGTCGCCCGGACCGCGAACTACCCAAGAGTTCGTGCCTTCGAGCGCTGCATAGCTGGGGTTTGGCGCCAACACCACACCGACATTCTCGGTGACCGGGCGAAGCTGACTGTACGCGGGATGTTGCATAACTCTAATTCTACGAAAACTCGCGGCTAAAGGCCTATTGACGTACCTGAACGATAATGTCGACCTCCACTGGGGAGCCCAGTGGCAGCTCTGCGACACCGACGGCGGCGCGGGCGTGCTGGCCAGCGTCGCCGAAAATCTCACCGAGGATGTCGCTCGCTCCGTTAACGACGCCAGGCTGGCCGCCGAAGCCGGTGGCGGAGGCGACGTAGCCCGTGACCTTCACGATGCGTTCGATGTTCTCCAGGCCGACCTCTGCGGCGGCGGCCGCCACGGCGTTGAGCACGGCGATACGAGCCAGCTCGTAGGCCTCTTCCGGGCTGACCTGGGCTCCCTTGTGGGTGCCGATCTCACCGACGAGGCCGAGCTTCGGCAACTCACCGTTGACGAAAGGCAGCTGGCCGGAGGTGTAAACGACGTCGCCGCAACGAACGGCGGGGACATAAGACGCGACGGCGGCCGCGACGGGCGGCAGCTCGATGCCGAGCTCGTCGAGCCGGGCTGGAACCTGAGACTTCTCGGCCATTTTTAGTCCAGCTCCCGCTTCATGTAGGCGACGTGCTGCTCGCCGGTCGGACCTGGCAGGACGGAGACGAGCTCCCAACCATCCTGGCCCCAGTTATCGAGGATCTGCTTGGTCGCGTGGGTGAGCAGTGGCACGGTGACATATTCCCATTTCTTCATGCCCTCGAGCATAGCGATCGCGCGCGAGTTATGGAGTAGATGAGCTGGGGGTTATAGACAGAAAAATCCCCGGCCGGGGAGGTTTGAAAACCTCTCCCGCCGGGGGAGCTGCAGGCACATCGGTTAGCGTCCAGCTACTGCGAAATTATGGACGGGCCGGGTGTGGCCCTATGAGAGGGGCTTAGGCCTGCCCCTCGGCCTCACGCTGCGCGGCAGCAGCCTCGAGCTGGCCAGCGAAGAAGTCGGCCCAGTCGGTGACATCCGGGCGGCGACGCAGCAGGGCGCGACGCTGACGCTCCGTCATGCCACCCCAGACACCGAACTCCACCTTGTTATCGAGGGCATCGGCACGGCACTGCAGAACGACGGGGCAGTGACGGCAGATAGCGACAGCCTTGCGCTGCGCGGCACCCTTCACAAAGAGCTCTTCTGGGTCCACGCTGCGGCAGTGAGCGTGGGTAATCCATTCACCGCGGTTCTTGAAAGACTCGCGGGACGTCAGCTGCTTCACGGTCTGACGCACGGGCTTTGCTGCTGGTCGGGATTGGGAGCGGGATTCAGCCATTCTTCGCCTCCAAGCTGGATCTAACGTTCTTCGTTGCGATGTTCTTTGGGGAACTGATGTGCTTGCTCTTTCCTCAGCGATCAACAGGATGTGTTGCATAGCCTGCTGAAGCATTGCCCAGAATGTTACGGGGGTCACATTTTGGATGTCTAATGCGTCACAACGCCGGGGGTGCTTAAGTGAGGAAAAACTTTTCATAGGCCGCGCACCGTTAGCACAACTCACGCAAACAGCCTCGCCAGGACGTGGAAGCACACTCTGCACATGACATGAAATTAGGTCGCAGCCGGTTTATGCACGTCAGGACAGAGTTTTCTTTAAATACCTTTAAAATGTGATGCGTCCCACATTTTCTGCCGGGCTTGCCCGCACGTGATAAATGTCCCCCGAAAACCTGGCAAATATCGGCGAATATTTGTTTGCTCAAAACTAGTCCTAGCGGGGGTAGTAAGCTCCCCCCGCCACACGAACCCCAGCCGCACCTTGCCATCCCACAGCTCAGCCACGGTCGCTTTAGGCGCAATGAGGGTGTCCGGTACGTCGACTAATGTGTGTCGCGTGGAGAAGAACAACGAGCAAAACACGGCAGCCCCCGACCGCGCCCGGCCCAGGCCGGCCCTTCAGCTGATCGGCGCGACACTGGGTATCGCCATGCTCCTTGCCCTGGGAATGCTCCCCTTCGTCGGCCTCGGCGGAGCGGTAGTGAACTCCTCCGCGAACACGATGAACGCCAACTTCGCGGATATCGAGACCAACAAGTCCCTCCCGCAGGCCAGCACCGTCCTGGACCGCGAGGGCAACACCATCGCCTGGATCTACGACCAACGGCGCTTCGACGTCCCGGCGGACAAGATCTCCACCGCGATGAAGGAATCCATCGTCGCCATCGAGGACCGGCGCTTCTATGAACACAACGGGGTGGACCTGCGTGGCTCGGCCCGCGCGCTAGCCGCCAACCTCTCCAGCGGCGGGGTGGCTGAAGGAGCTTCCACCCTCAATCAGCAGTACATCAAGAACTACCTGTGGTTGATCAGCGCCAAGAACGACAACGAGCGCGCCGCCGCCACCGAGACCAGCCTGGCCCGCAAGCTGCGGGAAATGAAGCTCGCGGGCGATCTCGATGAGCGCTTCTCCAAGGACGAGATCCTCACCCGCTACCTCAACCTCATCTCCTTCGGCCGCGGCGCCTACGGAGTCGAGGCCGCCGCACGCACCTACTTCGACCACTCCGCCGAGAAGCTGACGGACGCCGAGGCCGCGCTCCTGGCTGGGGTCGTCCAGTCCACCTCCGCGTTGGACCCGTGGGATAACCCGGACGCCGCGCTAACCCGCCGCAACCAGGTGCTCCAGGCGCGCGCCGATAACGGTTCCCTCACCCAAGCACAGGCCGATAGCGCGGCCGCCGAGCCGCTGGGAATCGCGGAGAAGCCAGCTGGTGAACCCAATGGCTGCCTCGCGGCCGGGAATGATGGTTTCTTCTGCGACTACGCCCTGAAGTGGCTTGCAGAGAAGGGCTTCGACCACGAAAAGATTGCCCGCGGCGGCTACACCATCACCACCACCCTGGATCCGGCCGCACAGCAGCACGCCGTGCAATCCGCCCAGAGCAATGTGGCCCCCGGCCAGCCCGGGGTGTCTGAAGCCTTGAGCTTCATCGCACCGACTGAGGACTCCCACGAGGTCATCGCCATGGCGTCCTCCCGGAAATACGGGCTGGACCAGGAGAAGCACGAGACTGTCCTGCCGCTGCCGCACTCCCTGCAGGGGCACGGCGCGGGCTCCGTATTCAAGATCTTCGCCGCCGCTGCCGCCATCGAGAAGGGCATGGGGCTGGAGACCAAGCTGGACGTCCCACCGCGGGTGGAGGTCGATGGCCTCGGCAACGGTGGTGCCTCCGGCTGCCCGCCGGGCAAGTACTGCGTCGAAAATGTGGGCCCCTATAAGCCTTCGATGACGTTGAAGGAGGCGCTGGCAACCTCCCCGAACACGCCCTTCATCTCGATGCTGCAGGATGTGGGCCTGGAGCGCACGGTCGACTTGGCCGTGAAACTGGGTCTGCGCAGCTACGCGAAGGAGGGCACCTCCGGGGATAAGTCCATCGCGCAGCGTATTAAGGAGGAGCAGACCGGCTCCTTCGTGCTCGGCCCCACCCCGGTGGACCCACTGGAGCTGACGAATGTCGGCGCCACGCTCGCGGACCAGGGCCGCTGGTGCGAGCCCTCCCCCATCTCCTCGGTGACGGATGCCTCGGGGAAGAAGGTGGACATCCCCCGCAAGGATTGCGAGAAGGTACTCAACCCGGCCGTCGCCAATGCGCTGGCCAATGGCATGGCGGGCGACGTATCGAATGGCACCGCCGCGGATGCCGCCCGCGCCACCGGCTGGAGCGGTCCGATCTCCGCGAAGACCGGCACCACCGAGACCAGCAACTCCGCAGCCTTCTTGGGATTCACCCAGAACGTCGCCGGCAGCAGCTATATCTTCAACGACTCCGGCACCGCCTCGAGCCTGTGCACCTCGCCGGTTCGCCAGTGTGGCTCCGGCAACCTCTACGGCGGCAACGAGCCCGCCCGAAGCTTCTTCACCGCCGCCGGCCCCATTGCGAACTCCTACGGTGGCAAGAAGCTGCCGCCCGTGCGGCAGAAGCAAAAGAAGGGCACCGGCGAGCTCGCCGACGGTGGGGCGGCAGCCGCCCGGCGCTAGCCGAGGCTAAACCAGGCTAGTCCGGGGCTGGCCCCGGGGTCTGACGCTCACCCGGGAACCGAGCGATGACGGGAGACGGTCGGCTAGAGCGGGCGGGCGGGTCACGCCCGATGCACGGTGGATAGACTTAAACCCGTGTTGAAGCGCAAGACCTCGAAGTTCCGTGCCCGCCTGCCCCGACTGCCGTGGGTAGCGGGGAAGCCGAACGCTCCGCTGGGGGTTGACGTCCTGAAGAAAAAGGCAGGGAACGGCAACCGCACCGCACCCCGCCTGGTCGGGGCAATCGGCGCTGGGGTGGCGGGGCTCGCCGCGGCGGGGGCCGGCGTGCTGCTCGCGGCGAACCGTGAGATTCGGCAGTTCGAGCTGAAGGAAGTCACCGTCCCACTGCTGGAGCCGGGCACGCTGCCCTCGCACTGGGATTCACTGCGCATCCTGCACGTGTCTGACCTGCACATGCTTGCGGATCAACGGCTAAAGCAGTCGTGGGTCGCAGGTCTCATCGAGCTTGACCCGGACCTGGTAGTGAATACGGGCGATAACCTCGGCGAGGACGAGGCCGTGCCGGGTGTACTGAGCGCGCTGGGTCCGCTGTTCGAGCGCCCGGGCGTGTTCGTATTCGGCAGCAATGACTACTTCGCACCGAAGCCGGTCAACCCGTTCATCTACCTGCTGGGCAAGAAGCGCAAGCCATCGCGCGTGCAGTTACCATGGCGCGGTATGCGCGCGGCGTTCCTCGAGCACGGTTGGCAGGACGCCACCCACGCCCGCCTGGAGTTCCCGCTGGGGACCGATGCGCCGGTAGGAAGTGGGGAGCCGAAGATGATCCGGCTCGCAGTCACGGGCGTGGATGACCCACACCACGACCTGGCGGATTACTCGCAGGTGGCGGGCGCGCCGAATGCGGATGCGGACTTGAGCATCGGCCTGTCACACTCCCCTGAGCCGGCGGTGCTGGATCAGTTCGCGGCCGATGGTTATCAGCTGGTGCTTTCCGGGCATACTCACGGCGGGCAGTTGTGCCTGCCGGGGAGCCGGGCGATCGTGACGAATTGCGGCATCGACCGGTCCCGCGCGCAGGGGCTGTCCCGGTGGACGGAGCGGACGTGGCTACACGTGACGAACGGCCTGGGGAACTCGAAGTACGTGCCCTTCCGGATTTTCTGCCGCCCATCCGCGACGCTGATCCACGTGGTGGAGCGGGAGGGCTAGTGGGCACGACCTGCGTTCTTAGCCCTTAACCCCACCCCAGTTTTTCTCTTCCGGGGATCACGCGTTATAGTAAGGAACCGTTGCGGAGATCTTCCGACCGGATCAACCGGCAGGAACACTCTCGCAGCCTATGACCGGGATATGGCGCAGTTTGGTAGCGCACCTCGTTCGGGACGAGGGGGTCGCAGGTTCAAATCCTGTTATCCCGACCACGTGATTGAAGCCCTGGCCTTTCGGCCGGGGCTTCCTTCGTATCTGCTGCTCAAGCACCTATTGCTCAGCAAACTATGCCAGACAGCGATTGTCACGAAACTGGATCAACCACGAATCTGGCTTGGCTCTAACCCCACGGAGAAGAGGGTGACACAGGCCACCGCAACGCCGACTGAATTCGTCCGCCCCAACATCACCCTGTTGCCCATGTGGCGAGTGTGACAAAAGTGCCAAAAGGGGCCTCGTGTTGGATCTCACAACCTGACTGATAGACTGAGAAAGTCGCATAACTGCTATCCGCATCACATTGTGACGCTCGAGCCCCCGGGTTTATCCGCACAGAGCGCCGTCACCACGAGCCGCACCGCGGAAAGCACCCGGCGCCCGCGCGCCACAACCGCCACCGGACAACGCAGGTCTGTGCGTTAGACCTTTGCACGCCGCGCCTCCAGGGTCCGCGACCAGCAGCCGCTGGCTGCGGGTCCCCCGGGGCCGCACACCGAGTCCTTAGTTGGGGTGTTTTTAGCACGTGGCTCTGCTTGCGATCCCAGCCACCGTTGCGGTGGCCCTCGTTTTAGTTCCACTGCTGGTCAAAGTTCTCGACCGAAACGCGGGCTGGCCACTAGCAATCACCTTCGTCGCGCTGGCGGGGTACGTCCTCAAGCACGCGCGCGTCCCGATGGAGGGCGGTGCACACCGCTGGTCAGCAACCTGGATTGAAGGTGCGCTACCCGCCACCTCCGCGCACCCCGTTGGCGGGGATATCACCTTCGGGCTGACAATGGACGCGCTCAGCCTCTTCTTCACGCTGCTCGCGCTGCTCATCGGCGCAGTGGTGTTCATCTACTCCACCCGCTACCTGCACCCGGGCGAGAAGATCCTCAGCTTCTACCTGTTGATGACGGCCTTCATGCTCGCGGTGCTGCTGCTGGTGCTGGCTAGCGACGTCGCCCTGCTGTTCATCGGCTGGGAGCTCGTCTCGCTGGCGTCCTTCTTCCTCATCGCCCGCTCCGGCAGCTCGGGCCAGGCCGGTTCCACCCGAACCCTGATCCTGACCTTCGTGGGAGGCCTGTTCCTCATCGCCGCGCTGGGCATCATGGTCGGCGTGACCGGCTCCACCCAGTTGGCCGATATCCTCGCGAACCCGAGCTGGGGCAATAACGCGGTGCTCACTGGCGTGACCGCCGTGCTGATCGCGATGGCGGGCTTCTCCAAGGCCGCGCAGATCCCCTTCCACTTCTGGCTGCCCGAGGCCATGGCCGCGGACACCCCGGTCTCCGCGTTCCTGCACGCCGCAGCGGTCGTCAAGGCTGGTGTCTACCTGCTGCTGCGCTTCTCGGGAATCTTCCAGGGAACAATGATCTGGCACTACACGCTGATCATCATCGGCATGGTCACGGCACTGATGGCCGCCTTGTTCGCCATGCAGAAGACGGACCTGAAGAAGCTCACCGCGTACTCCACGGTCTCCCAGCTGGGCTGGATCGTGGCCACCATCGGCGTGGGCACCCCCTTCGCCATCACCGCGGCGATCGTGCACACCGCGGCGCACGCGCTCTTCAAGTCCTCCCTGTTCATGCTGGTCGGCGTGGTCGACCACCAGGCGGGTTCCCGTGATACCCGACGCCTGGGCTCGCTGTGGCGCCGCATGCCCTTCACCTTCTGGTCCGCGGTCGTCGCCGCCGGCTCCATGGCTGCGATCCCGCCGACCCTGGGATTCGTCTCCAAGGAGGGCATGCTCACCGCCTTCCAGGAAGCACCGTTCTCCCAGGCTGGCGTCTGGGTGCTGCTGGCGGTCGCCGGCATCGGCGCCCTGGCGACGTTTATGTACTCCGCCCGCTATGTCTTCGGCGCCTTCGTGGACGGCAAGACGGATGAGTCCGAAACCCGCGAGGCCCCGGTCAGCCTCTGGCTCCCCGCCGCCCTGCCGGGCCTGCTCTCCCTGCCCGCCGTCTTCTTCCTGGCCTGGCCGGAAAGCTGGCTGGATAACATCGCCCTGGCCACCGGCGTGGGCGAGGCCCATACCCACCTGGCTATGTGGCACGGCATCAACGCGCCACTCGTGATCTCCGTGCTCGTGATGGTGCTGGGTGTGATCGGTATCTTCCAGCGCAAGGCCATCTTCCGCTGGTTCCAGCACCAGCCGCTCGGTCCCTACACCGGCGCGGAAATTATTCACCTGGTTACGGAGTGGATGATCCGCTTCGGCCGCGTGGTCGCCGCCCCGGCGAACTCCATGGCCGCTAACCGCCACGTCTTCTGGATCCTGGCGATGTTCATCACCCTGGGTCTGTTCAGCCTGATCGGGCCGGGTCGCCTGCACGGCCTCGGTGATCTTCCGGCCCGCCTGGAGGGCACGGACCGCGTCACCGACCTGATCGGCCTGCTCATCATCGGCGCAGCACTCATCGCCCTGCTCGGTACCCGCTCGCGCCTGGCCTCCGTCGTGCTCGTCGGCATGGTCGGTGTGGGTGTCTCCTTCATGATGCTCACCCTCGGTGCTCCGGATGTCGCCCAGACGAACCTGCTGGTCGAGCTGTGCGTCACCGTCATCATGATGCTGGTGGTTCGCCACCAGCCGCGCCTGTACCTGCGCGAGGGAGAGAATCGCGCCCGCTTTGCCACCATGATCGCCACGGTCGTGGGTCTGGTGACCTTCTTCGGCGTCTGGCTGCTGCAGAGCCGCCATCCACGCCCGGAGCTGGCGGAGTGGTACTTGGAGAACACCCCGGACGCCACCGGCGCGGACAACGTCGTCGCCGCGATCCTCGTGGAATTCCGTGGCTACGATACGTTGGGCGAGCTGATCGTCCTCGGCATGGCGGGCATCGTCATCGCCGCGATCATCTCCTCCATGCCGCGCTCCCCGAAGCCGGGCTACGGCCCGGGCTCGACCTCCGAGGCATTCCGCGCACCGGGGCAGACCCGCTTCCCGGATGTCCACAAGGTCCCGGAGCTCGCACCGTTCTACTCCAAGAACCTGCGCTCCACCCACCTGAACTCGATCCTCCCGCGCATGGCGCTGTACCCGCTGATCCCGATCGTGGTCATCCTCTCGCTGATCACCTTCTGGCGCGGCCACAACGCCCCGGGCGGTGGCTTCCTCGCGGCCCTCGTCGCGGCCTGTGGCCTGTTCTTCTGGTACCTCGCACAGTCCCGCGCCCGGAAGCTGGGCTCCGACAACCTGGGCTACACGCTCATCGGTATCGGCATGCTGCTGGCACTGGGCACCGGCCTGCTGGGTTTCCTGCAAGGCTCCTACCTGGCGCCACTGCACGGCACGTTCCTGGGACAGCATCTGACGACCTCGCTGCTCTTCGACGGCGGCATCTACTTCGCCGTCTTTGGGCTCATCGTCGTGGTCATCAACCAGCTTGGTGGCCGCGACCGCCCCGGTAACCAGAACGCGCGCGCGAACCTGGACCGTTACATCCCGGCCAAGACGCACCCGGCCTCCGCACAGCAGGCCAGCGAGTCGGCGAAGCGCACGGTGGCCGAGGCCTTCAGCCAGTCCCCCGTCGCGGTGCGCATCGGTGGGTCCAATATCGTGCTCAACCCCTCCGAGGTCAGCCGCGCCGCCCGCGAAGCGGAAGCCCGGCACCGTTCGGAGCGTGAGTCCGCAAAGCGGCCCGCCGGCTCCGTGAGCCCGATCCCGGAGGCACGCCCGGCAGACTCCGCGGAACACGCTACCGAGGCGGAACGCGGCGGCGTCGTGAAGGCAAAGGACGCAGCCCCCGCCCACCGGGAGGAAACCGAAGAAGAGTTCAAGGCACGTAAACGCCGAGAACGGCGGCTCACCGGGCATGACGCATTCGACCGAGAACTCGACGAACTGCGCAGCAAACGAGGCCAAGTAAACCCAGCACCCCAGGAAAAGAAGCGGAGAGGAGACGACCAGTGATTCTTGCAGCAATCATCGCAATCCTCGTCGGTGGCGGTGTCTACCTCATCCTCCAGCGAGGCATGCTCCGCCAGATTCTGGGGCTGTCCCTGATCAGCCACGGCGTGAACCTCATGATCCTCGGCGCCGGCGTGCCGGTGTGGCGCAGTGAACCGCTGATGAACCGCACGAGCGCCGCCGAGGCCGGCGACCCGCTCCCCCAGGCCTTCGTGCTGACGGCCATCGTGATCTCCATGGCGGCGACGGCCGTCATGCTCGCGCTGGCTGCCGTGGGGCGGGACGACGACACCGCCTCTGCGGAGGATCCGGAGCGCGCCGCACGCACGTTCCGCGGGCTGTCGACCCTCTCGCGGCACACGGACACCGAGCAGGTGGCCAAGGAGGCCGAACAGGCGGCGGCTGCGAAGCACACGCCACAGGCAGACACGCTGGGCGCACCCTACGGTAAGGGCGGCCCCCACGGTGCCGGTAGCGGCGCCGGGAACAGCACTAATAACGGCAAGGAGGAGCGATAATGACGTCCCTGCTCCTTGCGGCTAACAACCCACAGTCCCCGGACGCTTTCGCCGACGGGGCGGTTCTCGCCCTGTTCGTCGTGGTGCCACTCATCGCCGCCGGCCTGTGCACCTTCCTGCCCTGGGCGAAGGCCCGGAACCTGCTGGCACTGCTGGTACCAGCCTTCGGGCTAGCGACCTCCGGCTGGCTGCTGGTCCGCTTCGGCGGCGACGAGTCGGTGATCGCCGATAACGTCGGTAACTTCGTGGGCGGCGTGGCGATCCCACTGGCCGCGGACACGCTGAGCGCCCTGATGATCTTCACCACCGCGCTGGTGGCGCTGGTGGCCAACTGGTTCGCCCTCGTCGTGGGCGAGATGCGCGCCCGCTTCTACCCCGCCCTTGTGCTGATGCTCCTGGGCGGCGCGTGGGGCGCGATCCTCACCGCGGACCTGTTCAACCTCTTCGTGTTCATCGAGGTCATGCTGATGCCGTCCTTCGGGCTGGTAGCGATGACCGGAACCTGGGGTCGCCTGGCCGCAGCCCGCACGTTCATCGTGGTGAACCTGGTGACCTCCCTGCTGCTGGTCTCCGGCGTGGTGATGACCTACGCCGTGGTCGGCACGACGAACCTGGCTGCTCTGGCTGGTGCCGCTGGCCCGCGCGGCGAGGCAGGCTTCGCCGATGGCATCTACGGCACGCAGTGGCAGCTGGTGGTCGCCCTCGGCATGGTGCTGCTGGCCCTGTCCGTTAAGGCCGGTGTCACCCCGACGCACACCTGGCTGCCGCGGGCGTACCCGTTCACCTCCCCGGCCGTGATGGCACTGTTCTCCGGCCTGCACACGAAGGTCGCGGTCTACGGCCTGCTGCGCATCTACATGACCGTGTTCGAGGGTGATGCCCGCTACGCGTGGGCGATCCTCGTCATCATGGTGCTGGGCATGGTGATCGGTGGTTTCGCGGGCCTGTCGGAGAACACGATTCGCGGGGTGCTGGCCTACCAGATGGTCAACGGCATCCCGTACATGCTGATCCCGCTGGCCTTCCTCTCTGCCCGCCCGACGCTGGTGCTCTCCGCTGGACTGTTCTACATGCTGCACCACATGGTGATCGCGGCCAGCCTCATCATGGCCGGCGGCGCGATCGAGGAAACCTACGGCCACGGCAGGCTGCGCCCGCTGCACGGCCTGATGCGACGCGACCCCTTCGTGGCGGCGGTGTTCGCCGCCGGTGCGCTGGCGATCGTGGGCTTCCCACCGTTTTCCGGCCTGTGGGGCAAGCTGGCGCTGGTCTTCGGCATCGCCGAGGACGGCAGCTGGAAGGCCTGGCTGGCGATCAGCACGGTCATCCTGACCTCCATCGGGGCGCTGCTGAGCATGATTTACGTGTGGCGTGAGATCTTCTGGGGTCGCCCGATGAACCGCAACGAGGCGGACCCGGATCTGCGCATCAAGCCGAAGTACGTACTCCCTTCGGCAGCGCTGGCCGTGGTCTCCGTGGCGATCTTCTTCGCTGCGGGCCCGATCTTCTCTGTCACCAACCGGGCGGCGGAGGATCTCATCGACACCACCGAGTACGTCAGCACTGTTTTCGACGCCAACCAGTCCGACGAGCTGGTGGGCGGGCCTGGCCCGATCGGGCAGGTGCTGGATCCGGGTCCGTCCGGACTGGCGCATGTGCCGGGTGCAGATGAGCCGCAGGGTGTGTCTGAGGTAGCCGACGGCGATGCGGACGCTGCCGATAATGCCACCACCGGGAACGCCGGTGACCAGGAAGGAGCACGCTAATGAAGCCCTGGAAAGTCCCCTTCCACTGCCTGTTCTACGCGGGCTGGCTGGTCGGCCAGGTGATCAAGGAGTCGATCGTGATGATGATCGATACCTTCGGCACCGGCCGCCGCATCGCACCGGTGGTGATCTACTACCCGCTGCGGGTCCGCAAGGAACGCAATATCGCCGCCCTCGCGGCCTCCATCACCATCACCCCGGGCACGCTGGCCCTGGGTATCACGGGCCCGAAGGAGGTTGACTACGACGCGGAGCGGGGCGAGCGTTCCCTCAGCGATGCCTTCGAGGTTAAGTCCAGCGAGTACGGGGTGCAGCACCGCGATACCGCGCAGCGTTACCTCGCGATCCACGCCATGTACGGCCAGGATCCGCTGGAGCTGATGGAGGGCTTCGCCGAGATGGAGGAGACGCTGGTGCCGTCGGTGAAGGGCATCAAGCAGAACTTCGACGTCGACTCCCTCGTGGAGCGGGGCCGTCCGGGACCTCGCGGTTTCCGTGGTTCCCGCGGTGGCCGTGCCTCCGACGAGACGGTCTTCGACGTGGAGAAGGTGGACTCCACCCCGCACGCCGCGGCCTACGTCGCCGCCGTCCTGAGCGAGGACTCCGAGGACGGTGCGAAGGAGGACGCCCCGAAGCACGAGGACTACGGCTTCCGCGACCCCCTGTACCCGAACAAGTACCGCGACCAGAAGAAGAAAAAGGGGAAGTAGATGGAACCCACAACGCTGCTCTACATCCTGGTCGGCATCGCCGCGGCGATCATCGTCCTTGGCTTGCTGACGGTGCTGTACCGTGCGGTGACCACCAAGAACGACGGGCGCCGCGCGGTGCTGTCCGACATGCTTTTCGCCTGCATGATCGCGCTCTTCCTGTGCTTGAGCATCTTTAACCACACGGCGATTACCTATGAGGTCGCGATGTTCGCCGGGCTGTTTTCCGCCCTGTCGACTGGTGCCGCGGCCCGCATTATCACCCGAGGGAGGCGCTAAACCATGGCTGTTTCTACCGCTGCTACCGCTGCGTCTACGAACGAGCTGCTGTTGGCTGCATCCGAGCAGGTTGAGTACCAGGAGCCGAGCTGGTTCGCGGTCGTGCTGATCGGCATCCTGGCGATCACCGGATCGGTGTTCGTGCTGGTATCCGCCCGCGCGATGTACCTGGCTCCAGATGCGCTGAGCCAGCTGAACATGACCGGCCCCGCAATGGGCGTGGGTATTCCGCTGCTGATCTGCGCGAACCTGGTCTTCCACTTCGCCACCGAGGGATTCGTGTTGGGCTATCTGATCCGTGCCTGCGTCGCGATCACGGCCTTCCTGGTGATCAGCTCGGTGGGTTCCTTCTTCATGGGGCGCGCGCTGCACGCCACCCACTGGGATCACACGGTGCCGCTGTCCGGTGGTACCCGCCAGCCAGACGCGAAGTAGCGCCGCTGCTCCCCTCCCCCAGATAGCGCGAAGGCCGCCCAGAGGATGTCCTCCGGGCGGCCTTTCGCTGTGCGCTAGTTAGTCAGCGGCTTAGGCGACCTTGGCGACGACCTCCACGTCGGTGTCGCCGCGCATTGCCTTGGAGTACGGGCAGAAGGCGTGGGCCGCCTGCACGAGCTCATCGGCCTGCGCCTGCTCCACACCGAAGAGGGTGGCCTCGATGCGGGAGGTGATGCGGAAACCCTCATCGACGGAGTTCAGGGTGCACTCCACCAGAACCTCGGGAGCCTTGGAAAGATCCACGCCGTTGTCCTTCATCTGCTTCTGCAGCGCACCGTTGAAGCAGGCCGCCCAGCCAGCAGCGACGAGCTGCTCCGGGTTGGTGCCCTCACCGGAGCCACCGAGCTCCTTCGGCGGGCGGACGTCCAGGTCGATCTGGCGGTCCGAGGTAGCGACGTGGCCGTCGCGGCCGCCGCCGGTGGACAGTGCCTTCGCGTTGTACAGCGCCTTGCTCATCGAAAACTCCTTCGCTGGTTGCTTAAAACCTTGCTCTGCTGCCCGAGTGTACTTACTTGCTGGCGGTGAAGAGTTCCTTCACGCGAGCAGCCAGCTCCTCGTCCACGTGGCCCCAGTAGGTGTAGCACTGCTGTTCCACCTGCTCGGAGACACCAGCCATCGCGCCCGCGATGTTCTTGGCCAGGCGCTCGCGCTGCTCGTCGTCCATGACCTCGCGGACGAGCTGGCCGGCCTGTGCGAAGTCGTCGTCCTCTTCGTGGCGGTGGTATGCGCCGAAGGTCAGGTCGCCGCCGTAGTTCTCGTCGAACAGGCCGAGCTCATCAGCCAGGCCGGTGCCGGACTCGGCGCCGCGGCCGAAGCCGTACTGGGACTCGCCGGCGGCAATACCCTTCTGGACCACGCCCGAGCCGTCGGAGGTGTCCTGGGTTCCCTCGCCGCGCTCGAAGCGGTTCGGGGAGTACACCGGGGTGTCGCGTGGCGGGAACTCATAGGCCATCGCGCCGTCCTTGGTGTTGTACCGGTTCAGGTCCTTGCGGATCGGGCGGTTGACCGGCAGCTGGGCGTTGTTCGCGCCGAGGCGGTAGCGCTGGACGTCCTGGTAGGCGAAGACGCGGGCGAGCAGCATCTTGTCCGGGGAGAAGCCCACGCCCGGCACGATGTTCGACGGCGCGAAAGCGGCCTGCTCGATCTGTGCGAAGTGGTTCTCCGGGTTCTGGTTCAGCGTGAAGTGGCCGACGTCGATCAGCGGGTAGTCCTTCTGCGACCAGGTCTTGGTCAGGTCGAAGGGGTTCCAGCGGTAGTCCTTGGCCTCCTCGAAGGGCATGATCTGCACCTTGACGTCCCAGGTCGGGTAGTCGCCGCGCTCGATGGCGTCGAAGAGGTCCTGGCGGTTGTGGTCGAAGTCGCCGGAACCGACGATCTGGTTGGCTTCTTCGTCGGTGAGGGTCTTCCAGCCCTGGCGGGTCTTGAAGTGGTACTTCACCCAGAATCGCTCACCGGAGGCGTTGATCCACTGGTAGGTGTGGGAGCCGAAGCCGTCCATGTGGCGGAAGGTGGCCGGGATGCCGCGGTCGCCCATGAGGTAGGTGACCTGGTGGGCGGATTCTGGGGAGCGGGTCCAGAAGTCCCACTGCATGTCCGCAGAACGCAGGCCGTTGTTCAGGCGCTTCTGGGAGCGGATGAAGTCCGGGAATTTCACGCCGTCGCGGAGGAAGAACACCGGGGTGTTGTTGCCCACGATGTCGTAGTTGCCCTCCTGGGTGTAGAACTTCAGGCTGAAGCCACGCACGTCGCGCACGGTGTCCGGGAAGCCGAGCTCGCCGGCGACCGTGGAGAAGCGGGCGAGCATCGGGGTGACGCGCCCCTTCTGGAAGAGGTCTGCCTTCGTGTACTGGGAGACGTCCTCGGTGATGGTCAGTTCACCGAACGCGCCGGAGCCCTTGGCGTGGACGTTGCGCTCCGGGATGCGCTCGCGGTTGAAGGACTGGTGCTTCTCCACCAGCGAGACGTCGTGCAGCGCGATCGGCCCCTGGTCCCCGACGGTGGCGGAGTGCTCCTGGGTGGTGATGGGGGCACCGTTGTTTCGGGTGGCATGACCGGTGACGGGGCACATGCCCCGGGATGCGATGTCCTTGGCGGTCAGGTTGCCGGTGTTCTTCTGATCAGTCACGGTGATCCTCCTTAGGGAATGTGGCTTCCTTCTTCCAGGCTGCCACAGTGGCGAACACGCCGCCACAGCCTTTGCCTATCAATCAATGTCTACTAAATAGGCTACACAATTAAATTGAGGCGCAACCATCGCCCCTACCTATCGATGCGCCAACGAGCGCCACGTCCACATCCCGGCTCGCAGGGGAGAGTGAAAACCGCAGGCCACTGCTAAGCTGGTCTTTAACATGAGCAACTTCCCTCCCTCCCCCGCTGGCTGTCACGGCCACACCGCCGAGGTCGACGCACACGTCACCGACCTCGCGCTGCGTGCCGCCCGGGGAGATAAGGCAGCGCTCAACGAGTTCATCGCCGCCACCCACGACGACGTCTGGCGACTGCTCGCACACCTGGCGAACCCGGACCAGGCGGATGACCTCACCCAGGAGACCTACCTGCGGGTCCTCTCCGCACTCCCCCGCTTCGCTGCCCGCTCCACGGCCCGCACCTGGATCCTTTCCCTGGCCCGGCGCGTGTGGGTGGACAGCATCCGCCACGACATGGCCCGCCCCCGCAAGTCCGCCGCCGAGTGGGAGGACGCCGCCGGCGACACCCCCGCGGCCGAGACCACGGGTGGCTCCAGCTGGGCGGAGTGGCTGGACACCCAGGACATGCTCAACTCCCTGGAACCGGACCGCAGGGAGGCGCTGATCCTCACCCAGATGCTGGGCTACACCTACGCGGAGGCCGCGAAGATCGCGAACGTGCGCACGGGCACCATTCGCTCCCGTGTCGCTCGGGCGCGGGCCGACCTGGTCGATATGCAGCAGGCGCAGCAGGCCCGCCAGGAGCGCCAGCAGGCCGAGGCCACCGGGACCACCCGCCTGGGGCGGCGGTTGTGGCAGGCGTAGCGCCCGAGCCTGACGTCCTAAAAATTTAGCGCGCGTACCCTGGGGGGCATGAGCGAGACAGTCTTCGAGCAGACCCTAGATCACCCCATTGACCAGGTGTGGGGCGTGCACGCGACGCCGGGGATCGTCACCCGCCTGACGCCTGGTTTCACGCGTGTGCGGCTGCTGCAGGAGGCCGGGAATCTGAAAAGCGGGCTGACTCGCATGCGTTTCCCCGGCGGCGTGGTGTGGGAGGGCAAGCACGACCCGGGGTTCTACCGCCCGCTCGTCGCGGCCAGCGGTGGGCGACCGGCGCACGTGGACTCCCCGGCGCAGTTTTCGGACGTCTGCGCGACTCCTGGGGTCGGTTCGGCGTTCGGTTGGAGGCATGTCCATTCTTTTCAGGACGCCCCTGCCGGCGGCGGAACAATCTTGCGTGATCGGATCACCACGAACGCGCCGAGTTTTCTGGCAGATCAGCTGCTCAAGGGGGTTTTCGGCTACCGGCAAGCGCAGCTGGCGGGGGATCTGAAGCACCTGCAGCAGGCCCGGGGCTGGGCCGGGGAGTCCACCGGCGAGATGACGATCGCGGTGACCGGAGCGACGGGCGCGGTGGGCACGCAGCTGTGCGCGTTGCTGCAGTTGGCGGGGCACCGGGTGATCCGGCTGAGCCGGAACCCGCGGCCGCTGATCGATGAGGCGAATGCGCGCCCCGGTGGGGCGGCGGTGCATTACCGGCGCTGGAATCCGGAGCACCCGGCCGAGGACCTGCTGGCCGATGTGGATGCGGTAGTGCATCTGGCTGGCAGCTCGATCGCGGGCAGGTTTACGGAAGAGCACCTGGCGACGGTCGCGGGTTCGCGGATCGAGCCGACACGGAAGCTCGCGGAGCTGGCGGCCCGCACGGATCGGGTGCATACCTTCGTGTCCGCGTCGGCGGTGGGTTTCTACGGGGCCGATGCCCCGGAGCCGGTCGATGAAACCGCCCCGGCGGATGAGTCCTCGACGCTGGGGCGGATCGTCCGGGACTGGGAGGCCGCGACGGAACCCGCGGTGGCCGCCGGGCTGCGTGTCGTGCAGGTGCGTACCGGGCTGGTGATGGCCGCGGGCACCGCGCTGCTGGATCTGCTGACCGCGCAGGCCAAGCTGGGCGGCGGGGCACTCGGCAGCGGGCGGCAGTTCTTCCCGTGGATCGCGATGAATGACCTCGTGGATATCTACCACCGGGCGCTGACCGACCCGATGCTGCACGGCCCGGTCAATGCGGTGGCGCCGGGGATCGTGCGCAACCGGGAGTTCATGGCCACGCTGGCGGAGGTGGGCGGAAACCCGCTGCTCCCGCGGGGCCTGCGAGGCAAGTTGCAGGTGCCGGTCCCGGCGGCCGGGCCCCGGCTGCTGCTGGGCGAGGATGGTGCCGCGGAGCTGGCACTGGCGGACCAGAACGTCCGCCCCGCCGTGCTGACCGATATGGGGCACGACTTCCGCGCCCCGGAGCTCGCCGACGCGCTGCGCCACGAGTTGGGGAAGAACCCGGCGCGCGCACTACAGTCATAGGTTATGAGCGCTACGGATTCTGCTTTCGCTGCCGCACCGGCTGGCCGGTCGGCTCTGCTGTTCCTTTCCTTCGGCGGGCCCGAGAAGTCGGAGGATGTGATCCCGTTCCTGGAGAACGTGACCCGCGGCCGGGGCATCCCCCGCGAACGGCTGGAGAAGGTCGGGGAGCACTATTACGCCCTGGGCGGGCGCTCCCCCATCAATGACCAGAATAAGCAGATCATCGCGAATATTGAGGCCGAGCTGGCCACCCGTGGCGTGGACCTGCCCGTGTACTTCAGCAACCGCAACTGGGAACCGTATGTCGAGGACACGATGGTTCAGCTGGCCCGCGAGGGCTTCGACACGGTGTACGTATTCGTCACCAGCGCCTGGGGCGGCTACTCGGGTTGTGGGCAGTACAACGAGGACATCCGCCGCGCCCTGGACGCGGTGCGCGAGGCCGGGCTGGAAGCGCCTAAGGTGCAGCGCCTGCCGCACTTCCACGATCACCCGGCGTTCGTTTCTGCCTTCGCCGCTGCGGTTGACGCGGCGCGCGCGGAGCTTCCCGCTTCCGTCCAGGACGACGCCGACCTGGTGTTTACCGCGCACTCCGTGCCCAATAAGGCGGACGATACCGGCGGCCCACACAGCTTCGGGGGCAACCTGTACTCGGAGCAGGTGCTCAATGCATCCCGCCTGATCCAGGAGACCTCGAGCTTCGCGGGCCAGCCTGGTTCGGGCGCGTCCCTGGGGTGGACGGGCCAGCTGGCGGCGGGCAAGCCGGTGGGCGGCCGCGGCGACGGCCCGGCCCACACGGGCGAGACCGCGGGCGTCGACCTGGGCGTGGGCACCCCCTATGACGTGGAGCTGGTGTGGCAGTCCCGCTCCGGCTCACCACACGTCCCGTGGCTGGAGCCGGATGTGTGCGATCACCTCGAGGCGCGCGTAGCGGCGGGTAATAAGCGCCCGATCGTGCTCTGCCCGGTGGGCTTCATCACCGACCACGTGGAAGTCCTGTGGGACCTGGACACGGAGGTCCGGGAGGTCGCGGAGGAGCACGGGGTGCCCTTCGTGCGGGCGGCGACGCCGGGCCTGGATTCCAGCTTCGCCAGCATGATCGTGGACCTGGTCGCGGAGGTCGCTGACGACGAGCTGCCGGTCGCTGAGTTCACCGAGTCGCAGCGTGCTGCTGCAGAGCTGGTGAAGAAGCTGGGGACGGTGCCGAACTTCGGCGGCACCTGCGACGGCGCGCCCTGCGCACCGGGTTGCTGCGGGGCCCAACGCTAAGCCGACCGCGCCACATGGCGCCGAGGCCGCGGAGACCTCGCAGCAAGCACGGTTCGCCTACTCCCTGTTCGCCGGGTGGCGGGAGACGCTAGCATCGGGAAGGTCAACCTTCCCCAACCGTCATGAAAGGGTCGTGACGCACGAGATGGCGAATCCCTATAACCAAGACCCCACCGACCCGGCTGAGGGCCCGGACGCGACCGGGCCCGCGAACGCTGACCGCGCCGCGACAACCGACAGCGCCACTCCAGCCGAGGGCAGCGCAGCGACCGACGGTAACGCTGCGGCTCGCGGGGACGTCCCGACCGGCGACGTCGCCGCGCAGGGCACCGCTGCTGACGACACTGTCGCCAACGGCACCGTCACCGACGGCGCTGCCCCGGTGAACGGTGCGGTTCCTGCGGACGGCACCGCGGATGACGTCGTCCCGGGTGAGGAACAGGAACAGAAGAAGCCCGCGGGACCGATGGCGCTGTCCATCGGCACGGCGATCATGTCGATCGCAGCCATCGCGGTGATCTTCCTGAGCTTCCTGTGGCCCGCCCAGAATGCCGAACCGCAGAACATCCCGGTGGGCATCGCGGCCTCGGAGAAGACCTTCAATGAGCTCGACAGCCAGATGAAGGAGGTCGCGGAGCAGAACCAGCTCGTCATCCCCTTCAAGATGGAGCGCTACGAGGACGCCTCCGCCGCGCGCACCGCGGTGAAGAACAACGAGGTACAGGGCGCGCTGGTGGTCTCGGATAAGCCGGGTCAGGTGCGTGCGCTGCTGGCGTCCGCGAATGGCCTGGAGCCCTCCCGAGCGATCGCGGAGTTCGCCCAGGAGGTCAACCAGCTGCCGGCGCAGCGCGCGCAGCTCGAGGGCAAGCAGCCTTCCCCGGAGGTCATGCAGGCCGCGATGGCTGGCCCGGATATCCAGGACCTGGTGCCGATGTCCGAGCAGGAGCAGCAGGGCAAGACGCTGGGGAAGATGACGCTCCCGCTGGTCTTCGCTGGTCTGCTGCTGGGGCTTGCTTCGGTGGGGCTGCTGCGCGGCACTCAGCAGCGGGTGCTGACTCTGCTGGCGGGATCGGTGCTCGGTGGCCTGATCGCGGCTGTCGTGACGGTGCTGACGGTGGGTTATGTGGATGGCAACCTGGTCTCCCTGTGGCTCTCCTTCACGCTGGGGATCCTGGCTATCGCCGCTCCGGTGGCGGGCCTCGGCGCCCTGCTGGGCAGCTACGGGGCGTGGATCGGCGTGGCGATCCCGGTGCTGGCTTACCCGCTCTCTGGGGCGAACGAGCCGCGCGAGTTCCTGGGCGCGCTGGGCAACCTCGGCGAGGCGCTGGCCCCAGGTGCGGCGACGCGGCTGAACAAGCTGCTGGTGTACTTCCCGGATGCCGCGCTGTGGCAGCCGCTGCTGGTGCTGCTGGCCTGGTCGGTGCTGGGCATCGCGCTGATCGCTGTGGGTCAGCTGCGCGATGAGCAGGAGGCCAATGAGGCTCAGCAGGTTTTCGGCGAGAACGCTGGTGAGCCCGTTGGCGCGGAGACCGGTGCGCAGGTCAGCGGGGACGCCCCTAATCGCTAACCCCGGGCACGGTATCCCTGAAGACAAGACAAAGGGGGCGGCCTAGCGTGATGCTAGGCCGCCCCCTTTCGCTATGCGCCGGGTAATGCCGGGCAGTGCTCCGCAATATTGGAGGCCGGCAGCGGACTACTTATCGAGCAGCAGCTCCGCGATCTGGATGGTGTTGAGCGCTGCACCCTTGCGCAGGTTATCGCCAGCCACGACGAACACCAGGCCGCGGTTGCCGTCGACCGCCTGGTCCTGGCGGATACGGCCGACGAGGGTGTCGTCGATGCCGGTTGCCTGCAGCGGGGTCGGGACGTCCACGACCTTCACACCCGGGGTGGCTTCCAGGACCTCGCGGGCGCGCTCGGCGGTGAGCTCGTTGGCGAACTCGGCCTGCACGGTCATCATGTGGCCGGTGAACACCGGCACGCGCACGCAGGTGCCGGAGACCTTCAGCTCCGGGATGCCCAGGATGCGGCGGGACTCGTTGCGCAGCTTCTGCTCCTCGTCGGTCTCCCCAGTGCCGTCATCCACGAGGTTGCCGGCCATCGGCAGGGAGTTGAAGGCGATCGGCGCCACGTAGGGGCCGAGGTCCTCTGCGCTGAAGACGGAGCCGTCCTCAACGAGCTCCTCCATCTTGTCCAGGTTCTCGCGCAGCTGGTTCATCAGGGTCTGCACGCCAGCCAGCCCGGAGCCGGAGACCGCCTGGTAGGAGGAGACGTGCAGGTGGGTCAGCTCGGCTTCCTTGTGCAGCGCGCCCAGTGCCGGCATGCAGGCCATGGTGGTGCAGTTCGGGTTCGCGATGATGCCCTTGCCGGCACCGGTCTTATCGCCGGGGTTAACCTCGGAGACGATGAGCGGGACCTCGGTGTCCTTGCGCCAGGCGGAGGAGTTATCCACCACGGTCGCACCGGCCTCCGCGAAGCGCGGGGCGTGCTCCCGGGAGGTCGCGCCACCCGCGGAGAACAGAGCGATATCGATGCCCTTGAGCTCCTCGGTCGGCGTGGCGGCGACGTCCTCAACAACAATCTTCTTGCCACCGAACTCCAGCTCCTTGCCTGCGGAGCGGGAGGAGGCGAAGAAGCGCACCTGATCGGCAGGGAAGTTGCGCTCCTGGAGCAGGTCGCGCATCACCTGGCCGACCTGGCCGGTGGCGCCGACGACAGCAAGCGTGGTCACGGGGAATCAGTCCTTAAAAGATTGTTTGAGAGAAATTCTTCTGGGCGTAGTGTTTAGCGGCCGGTTCCAGCGTAGACGGTGGCCTCTTCATCGCCGCCCAGCTGGAAGCGGTCGTGCAGTGCGGTGACGGCCTTATCGACGTCGTGCTCGCGGATCAGCACGGAGATGCGGATCTCGGAGGTAGAGATGAGCTCGATGTTGACGTTCGCGTCGCGCAGCGCCTCGGTGAAGTCGGCGGTCACGCCCGGGTGGGACTTCATGCCGGCACCGACGAGGGAGACCTTGCCGACCTGGTCGTCGTAAAGGACATTCTGCCAGTCGCCGGACTCCTGCATGCCCTTGAGCAACTTCACGGCGCGGGCGCCGTCCTCGCGCGGGCAGGTGAAGGTGATGTCGGTGCGGTTGTCGGCCAGCTTGGAGACGTTCTGCAGCACCATGTCGATGTTGATCTCGGCGTCCGCGACGGCGCGGAAGATGCGAGCGGCCTCGCCCGGCGCGTCTGGGATGCCGACGACGGTGATCTTCGCCTCGGAGCGGTCGTGGGCAACGCCCGTGAGTACTGCTTCTTCCACTGGAATATCCTCCATCGATCCGGAAACTAGGGTGCCATTGTCGTTGCTGTATGAGGAGCGCACACGCAGGGGGACGTCGAAGGCCCGGGCGTACTCCACGGAGCGGAGCATGAGGACCTTGGCGCCGACGGCGGCCATCTCCAGCATCTCCTCGAAGCTGATGTTATCTAGCTTCTTTGCATCGCTGACGATGCGTGGGTCGGCGGTGTACACTCCGTCGACGTCGGAGTAGATCTCGCAGACGTCTGCGTTCAGGGCTGCCGCGAGGGCGACGGCGGTGGCGTCCGAACCACCGCGGCCGAGGGTGGTGATGTCCTTCGTCTCGCGGTTCACGCCCTGGAAGCCTGCGACGATGCAGATCTTGCCCTCGTCGAGCGCCTCGCGGACGCGGCCTGGGGTGACCTCGACGATGCGTGCGTTGCCGTGGCGCTCGGTGGTGATCACGCCGGCCTGGGAGCCGGTGAAGCTCTGCGCGTCGGCGCCGAGGGATGCGATTGCCATGGCCACGAGGGCGTTGGAGACGCGCTCACCGGCGGTGAGGAGCATGTCCATCTCGCGGGCCGGTGGCACGGGGTTGACCTGCTCGGCGAGGTCCAGGAGTTCATCGGTGGTGTCACCCATGGCGGAGCAGACGACGACCACGTCGTTGCCCTGCTTTTTAGTGTCCACGATCCGTTCCGCCACGCTGCGGATGCGCTCTGCTGATTCCAGCGAGGAGCCGCCGTATTTTTGCACGATGAGTGCCATGTAGTTTTGGCCCGCCTTCCCGGATGCTCGGAGTTGATTGGGGTGGTTTTTCTTATTGCCGTTGTGGGGTGTTTTCCGTGTTACACAGATTACAGGAGGGGCTAGTGCTCCCCTATAGGAGGGCGTTGGCCGGGGGCAACCGCTTGTTGGTTTAGGGTGGAGGCCGATGATGCATAGCAACGCACTGGCGATCCTCTTCGGCCTCGCCTCCGCGCTCACGATCGCGTGGGGCACGGTGGTTCGGCACCGGGTCGCCGAGGATTCCGGTGGGACGGATACCTCTTCTGTGGTCGCGGCGATCACCCGTGTGCGGTGGTGGGCCGGGCTTGGGCTGTCCTTTTTGGGCTATGCCTTCCAGATCGTGGCGTTGGGATTCGGCACCTTGTTGGTTGTGCAGCCGATTCTGGTGCTCTCCTTGATGTTCACCTTGCCGCTTTCGGCGAAGCTCTCTGGTCGCCGGATTTCAAAGTCGGAGACGGCGTGGGCGGCGTTGCTCACGGTCGCGGTGGCGGTGATCGTGGTCTTGGGCCGCCCGCAGGCTGGGGTGGCGCAGCCTTCCCTACCGCGGTGGTTGACGGCGCTGGGCATCGGCGTGGTGATTTTCGTGGTGATGTATCTGGCTTCGCTGCGGTTGCGGAGCTCGAATCGGGCGCTGATTTTGGGCTCGATCACCGGCGGGATCATGGGTTATGTCGCGGTGCTGTCCAAGGCTGTGACGGATATTTTCGCCCGCTCCGGGATGCTGGATCTGCTGATCAGTTGGGAGCTGTGGGGGCTGATTGGCTTGGCTGTGATCGGCACGGCCGTGCAGCAGGCCTCCTTCAACGCGGGCCCGTTGAAGAATTCCCTGCCGGCGATGACGGTGGTGGAGCCGATCTTCGCTTTCGCTCTGGGGTACACGATCCTGGGCGAGAAGTTCGACGTCTCCGGCTACGAGTGGACCTACATGGCCGCCGCGCTGGTGATCATGATCGTCTCCACGGTGGTGCTCTCCCGGAAGACGATCACTGACTAGCCGGAACTAGCCACGCGGGCCGGGGTGGCTGACATATCATCGTGAGTCGGGCTTGATTCACAACCCCCAACTACTGCTCTCAATTGTCCGGAGGAACCCCACCGTGAGCACTGCACCGTCCCAGAACAGCTCTTCTGACCAGGCCAAGCCGTGGCTGAAGTTCTATACGGAAGGGACCGCCCCGACCCTGGACTACGGGGAGACCACCCTGGTCAGCATCTTCCGCGACGCGGTGCGTAAGTATGGCAAGCGGGATGCGATGTGGTTCCTGGGCACGCAGATCACCTACAGCGAGTTCGGTGAGCTGGTGGATAAGGCCGCGGCCGTCCTGAAGGAAAACGGCGTGAAGCGGGGCGACCGGGTGGCCGTCGTCCTCCCGAACTGCCCGGCGAACCTGGTTGCGTTCTACGCCATCGTCTCCCTGGGGGCCACGGCGGTGTATCACAACCCGCTGTACACGGCGCACGAGCTGGAGGGTCCGTTCGCAGATCACGGCGCGAAGGTTGCGGTGTTCTGGGATAACACGGCCGATATTGCGCAGCACCTGGTGGATACCACCCCGCTGGAGAAGGTGTTCACCGTGAACATCACGAAGTCGATGCCGCTGCTGCAGCGGGTCGCGCTCTCCCTGCCGGTGCCGGCGCTGCGCAAGGCGAAGGCGAAGCTGACGGGTGGGCCGACTCAGTTTGAGGACTGGGACGCCGCCGTCGACGCGATGGCACCGGGGTTGGGGCGCCGCGCGATTCAGGACGCCCTGCCGACAGTGCGGCCGAAGTGCCCGGCGCTGATTCTGTACACCTCGGGCACGACCGGTTCGCCGAAGGGTGCGGTGCTGAGCCACCGGAATATCTGCGCGAACCTGATCCAGGGCAAGGCGTGGGTGCCGGGCCTGGGCGAGCAGGCTGATCCGGAGCGGATGCTGGCTGCGCTGCCGATGTTCCACGCTTATGGCATGACGATGAACGGTGCGCTGGCGCCGCTGATCGGCGGGGAGTTGCTGCTGCTCCCGGCCCCGGAACCGGCCCTTTTGCAGCAGGTGATTAAGAAGAAGAAGCCGACCTGGGTGCCGGGAGTGCCGGCCCTGTACCAGGCGATCGTGAAGCTGGCGGAGGAGAAGGACCTCGACCTGTCCACGATGCGGAACTCTTTCTCGGGCGCCTCGGCGCTGCCGGTGGCCACGGTGGAGAACTGGGAGAAGCTCACCAATGGCCGCCTCGTGGAGGGCTATGGGCTGACCGAGACCTCGCCGATCGTGCTGGGTAATCCGATGAGCGCGGACCGCCGCCCGGGCTACGTCGGTGTTCCGTTCCCGGATACGGAGGCCCGCGTGGTGGATCAGGACGACCCCACGAAGGTGCTGGACTACGGCGAGGAGGGCGAGCTGGTGGTGCGTGGCCCGCAGGTTTTCGGCGGCTACCTGCACCAGGAGCAGCTCAACGAGAAGATCTTTGCCGATGGTTGGTTCCGCACGGGCGATATGGCCGTAATGGAGGCCGATGGCTTCGTGAAGATCGTCTCCCGCCTGAAGGAGATGATCGTGACCGGCGGCTTCAATGTGTACCCCGCCGAGGTGGAGGAAGCGCTGCTGGAGCACCCGGAGGTCAAGGAGGCCGCCGTGGTGGGACTGGCGAAGGAGGACGGCTCCGAACGCGTGGTCGCTGCGGTGACGCTGGCGGAGGCAACGGAGGGCGAGGAGCACGAGCCGCGCCGCGTGGGCGAGAAGCTGCACGATTCGCTGCGCCAGCACTGCAAGAAGGTGCTGACGGGTTATAAAGTGCCGCGGGAATTCTTCCACGTGGCAACGCTGCCGGCAGACCAGATGGGTAAGGTTCGCCGCACGGAGATGCGCGCGATCCTGGAGGAGCTGGAGCGCCGCTAGTTCGGACGCGGCCGGTCAAGCGGGGGGGTAGGCCGGGCGCGGCGCTGGTGTGCCGTGCATCCTGAAAACGGGGTGGACGCTGGGCGATTCTCCCCGGCGCAGCGGAATGGGCGCGCGAACAGCGCGCCTGACCTCCATCTTTGGGTTTCAAGTGCAATTGACAGAACTTACTTAGCCCTGCTTAACTACCTCCTAATCTTTCGGCGCCCGCCGGAGGTCTACTCACTTTCACTAACTTAAAAAGGAGTGGGATGAAGAAGGTCATCTCCACCACCGCGACGCTGGCACTGCTGGGCGGCGGTATGTTGTTCATTCCCCAGGCTTCCCTCGCGGAGACTACGTCCGCGTCCATGTCCCTGAGCTGTTAAGCGACCCCCAACAAATTCGCAGGGCCACAGGAATTCAGCACGGATAACGTCACCGTCAATATCGATGCACCGAAGAGCGTTCGTATTGGCGAGGAGTTCCGCGCTGGCTTCTCCATTGACCCCGTGGAGGTCGAACTGCCTTCGCTGCCATTGAGGGCAAAAATGGAAAGCGCTAGCCGCCTGAAGCTGGACATGGCTCTGCCGGCAGGCGTGGAGTTCCTCGGTGCAGAGATTGACGAATCGAAGTCCAACCTGAAGGGCATGAAGGTCCTCCAGGTGGATGCGGCCGGCAACCCTAGCTCTACTGGCGAGTTCCTCCGGGTAACCAGCTCCAATAACGCCACCATCGGTAATGGCCCGAATTCTTCCCGCGACCGCGAGGGCGGGATCAAGTACACGCTGAGTGGTTCCAAGATTGACCTGCGCTTCCCGGAGATCACGCTGCGCCTCAAGGCGAAGACCGCCGGGGAGAAGGCGCTGGGCGTGCGCACCCAGGGAGAGGCGGGCGCCTTCGCCCGGGACGAGAACTTCCTCACGATGCTGGGCAAGGTCTCGGCTTCCATTCCCTTTGTTGGCAATACCAATATCTGGGCCCCGGTGCAGTGCTCGCCCCGCACCAGCGCCAACGCTCCACTGGACACCCGGGCCGCCAAGCTGGCGAGTGTCACCGTTGAGGACGCTTCCGAGGTGGCCCTAAACCTCGAGGCGACCGGCACTCCGGTCGCCGGTCAGCCCGCAACCCTGAGCGCTCGCCTCGAGCCTGCGGCCGAAGGCACCGTGGAGTTCGCCTCCGGTTCCCTGAAGGCCAGCGCCCCAGTGGTTGATGGCGTAGCCACCGCCGATCTGACGTTCCCCATCACGGGCGAGCACGAGGTCACGGCCAGCTTCCAGCCGAAGAATTCCGGCGAGTTCAAGCCAGCCACCGCCACTACCACGGTGACGGTCGCAGGCCAGGATGCTGCCCTGAACGTCGACGTTCCCGAGAATGCCCCGGCGCGTTCGCGCGTGGCGGTCAAGGCCACCGTGGCGCAGGGCGCTGAGGGCACCGTCCGATTCCGCCTTGGTGATTCGACGGTGACGGCGAGGGTCAACGATGGTGTCGCCACCGCTGAGCTGCCCACCGGCCCGAACCCAGGCCAGCAGGAGATCACCGCGGAGTTCACCCCAGCGCCACGCAGCGCATTCGCAGCGGGCACGGCCAGCGCTCCGATCACGATCGATGCGGTCACCGGCACGACGATCGAGCTGAACGCGGATCAGACCGGCCCAGTTCGCCCCGGTCAGCCGGTCAACATTAGCGCCACCGTCACCCCTGCCGAGAACACTGAGCGGGCAGAGGGCATCGTGGAGTTCTTGATCGACGGCGAGCGGATCACCCGCACGCTGGAAGGCCACGCCACGAGCGTGGAGTTCACCCCAGACCGTGAAGGCGATTTCCCGGTGGAGGCCAAGTTCATCCCGGCGGATGACACCCAAACCCCCGCCGAGGATGTGCTGACCGTGCAGGTGAAGGGCGCTTCTGCGACCGAGATCAAGGTGGACGCTCCGCAGAGCGTCGAGCCTCTGGTCGAGGCCCCGACCACCGTGACCGTGACCCCGGCGGCTGCAGGCACCGTCACCGCCGTGATCGACGGGCGCCGCATTTCCGCGGAGGTCCAGGAGGACACGGGCGCCGCCACCCTGCCGCTGGTGTTCCCACGTGAAGGGGAATTCGAGGTCCCTATCACCTTCACCCCTGCTAATCCGGCAGACGCGAAGCGCGCGGCGACCACCACGACCATCACCGTGGCTGCCCCGGCAGCGAGCGACGTCGAGATCGCCCTCAATGGGCCGGCTGCCGCAGAGAAGGGCCAGAGCACGAGCTACACCGCGACCCTCACCCCAGAGGTCGGTAGCCAGCGCAGCGTGACGGGTTTCCTGGAAATCCTCATCGACGGCAAGCCGGTCACCAAGGACGGCGAGACTGCCCGCATCCCGGTTGTCGAGGGAATCGCGGAGTTCGACGTGCTGTGGAACCGCGCCGGCGCGCAAGAGCTCACTGCGGTCTTCCACAATGCCTCCGGCGAGGAGGTCTCCCGCACGGCAAAAACCGTGACCGTGGCAGGCGATACCGGCACGCCGGGCGACGGGAACAACCAGAACCCCGGCGATGGCAATGACAACCAGGTGACACCGGGTGGCTCCAGCTCCTCGGCTACCAACCCCTTCGCCCCGCTGATCGACTTCTTCCGCATGCTGTGGGAGTGGCTGACCTCGCTGTTCTCCGGTGGGGGTTCCTCCTCCGGCAGCTCTAGCGCATCCCGTGACTAAGCCCTCCCCCACTCCTACTCCTGCAAGGACTTTTCTATGACTCTGTTGCCTTCTCGTCGCTCGGGCCGCCTCGCCCTGGGCGCCATCACCTCCCTATCCCTGAGTTTCACGCTGCTTTCCGCTGCCCCCATGAGTGCTGCCGCGCCGGTCAAAAAGTCGGTGCGGGTCAACCACCAGTGCGTTGAGGACAAGGGGATTAGGTCCAATGGATCCCTGCTGACGCTTTCACCGGATAATGTCGCCGTCGAGTACCCGGAGACCGTGCTCCCGGGCCAGACCTTCACCGTCAAGGTCCAGCCGGGCGGGATGAGCACCGGTGACAAGGACACGGGGCGGATGAAATACGACATCGCGCTGCCGCAGGGGGTGAAGATCAGCAACCTGCGCCTCGATGGGGGCGCATCTGGGCTGAACGCGAACCCGGCGGCCGTGGTGCAGCGCGTTGATGCCTCGGGCAAGCCGAATGCCAATGGCGCTTTCGCCCGCATCTGGGACGGCGCTCACTCGGTGAATAATGGCGGAGACGAGAACGACCAATGGTACAACGCCATCTTCTGGAGTGTTCCTCGCGCGGGCCTGGCGGTGGACAGGAACAAGTCCTTCCGCCTGCCACGCATCGCCTTTGATGTCACCGCCCCCACCACGGTCGGCTCAAAAATCGTGACGGGCCTGCGTGCAGCCGGGACCGGCGCGGGCCCCGCCGGCAAGGAGAACCGGGACAACACCCTCTCCATGCTCGCCAAGGCAAACGTTGCCGATGCGGTCTACTGCACCGCGGATGCCGCCGGTAAGACCCTCACCAGCACCACGGTGGCCCTGCGCGATACCCAGACCGAGTTCGACGAGACCTCCACCGACCTTGAGGTCACCAGCGGCGAAGGGGAGGTCACCCTGAAGGCCCTCGTCAAGGGCACGGATGGTCAGCCCATCACCGAGGGCAAGGTCGAATTCGACCTGGGCGACGGTCAGCGCCGCACCGTGGACGTTCGCGATGGTGTCGCGGAGCTGCGCTACACCTACGCCGAGCTGGCGGACCGCGAGTCCGTCAAGCACAAGGTTGTGGCTCGTTACCTGGGCGTTGAGGGGCGCACCGGAGCCTCGGAGGCGGCCACGACAGTGACGGTCAACCCGAAGCCCCGCACCGCGCTGAAGGCCACCGTTGACCTCCAGGGCGAGGTCGACGCTACTGCCCCTGCAGACGGCAAGCTGCCGCTGAGCCTGCGCGCGGCAGTCGGCGCCGAGCTGGCTGATCCGGAAGCGGACCCGGACGCTGACACCACCCTCGAGGACGGCGTGGAAGTGGTGTTCTTCAACGGCGATGAAGAAATCGGCCGCGCGAAGACCGTCAACGGTGTGGCGGAACTGCAGACCACCGTGCCGGATGAGGCGGCCACGCTGCAGCTGCGCGCCGTCGTCGAGAACTTCGAGAACGACACCCAGGAGGTCTCCGGCGCCGAGGACACGCTTGAGCTGAAGGTCGCGCCGGTGTCGAAGACGACCCTGCAGCTGGGCGCGGTCAAACCGGCCCTGGTCGGCGAGAAGCGGACGCTGAGCGCTCGCTACGAGGTGTCCGCGGGTTCCCCGGAGGGCGCCGAGGTGATCTTCCGCGCCAATGGGATTCGCGTGGGCACCGCGCAGACCGACGCTGAGGGCAACGCGAGCGTGGAGCACGTCTTCGATCAGGCTGGTCTGCAGAAGATCACCGCGGAGGTTCGGGAGCGCGAAGTGGAGGGCCGGATCTTCAGCAAGGCTGTGGCAGAGGCCGTCACGTTCCAGGTTCTGGATGCCAAGGATGTGGAGACCGGGACTACGCTGACCCGCGAGGGTGTCTCGGTGGACCTGGATGCAACCCCGCTGACCGGCGATGCGGTGGCTTTCATCGCGAAGGTGACGGTCCAGGGTGAGGAAAAGATCACGGAGGGAGCCACGGTCTCCTTCTTCGACGGCGAGAAGTTCCTGGGCACCGCGCCGATTGACCCGGCTACCGGGGAGGCTCGCTTCGAGTACCGCTTCCCGACCCGCGGTGAGCACCAGGTGCGCGCGGTCTTCGGCGGCCAGGAGGTCGTCAATGACGAGGGCGTGGTCACGGCTGTTTTGAAGCCTTCCGCCTCCGAGGAGCTCACCGTGGAGGTCAAGGCCCACGAGATCGAGGTTGAGGACACCCCCGGCGCCGGTGACGGCAACGGTGGTGACAACGGCGGTAACGGTGGCGACGGCGATCAGAATCAGGGCGGTTCGGACGGCTCCGATATGGGCTCGGCGGACGGTTCTATCCTGCGCAAGCTGTTGATTGCGCTCGGTGCGATCGGCGTGATCAGTGCGGTGATCGCTGCGGTGATGCACGTTCTGAACCAGCGCTAAGCGGCCTAGTGTGAACCCAGGGTGCGGACCCCGCGCCCTGGGTTTTGCTTTGCTTGCCGCAACCGGTGCCTATCCCCTCTGAACGCTTGCCTCTGCTTCTGGTGTGAGGCGGCGATTCGCGCCCACCGGGGATAGCGGTTCTTGGCATCGAGATCGTGGCACGCCAGACATTGCGCGTTTTGCAGAGTTTGATGCCGGAAATCCAGAAAAAAGTGGCATCAAACTCTGCAAAACACCCCCCCTTCTTCCCAGGCCTCAGCCCCAGACACCCGGGGCGGGCTCAGCGTGGTTCGCTGGGCCCGCCCCTTCATGTGTGCCTACCCCCTGAGCTGGGTGGCGCGATGCACGCGCCACTCCCCTGCCTAGGTTTGACCTTTAGGCGGTCTTGCGGCGGCCGAGCAGGAGGCCCGCGCCTGCGAGTGCGGCGCCGACGAGAGCCACGAGGCCCACGCCGTACCCGCCGGTCTTCGGCAGCTTGCCGGACGCGGTATCCGCGACCTGCAGGATCATCGCATCGCCTTGGCCGCTCACTTGGATTTGTCCACTGCTGGTACTGACGACAGAGATCTTATACTTCTTGGTCTGTTCATCAATGGAGATCTGGAACTCAACCGGCTGGGCCAGCAGGTTGAGCCCCTCGGGAGCCTTAGTCTCGACAAGGAAGAAAGTGCCAGTCTTTTCCACCTTGATGGATTCCTGCCCGGGCTTGATGGTGTAGAGCGGCTTGCCAGCGCTGAAATCGGGCTTGCCGTCCTTCGAGGGGTAAATCTCGAAGGTCGCGCCACCCAGCCCTGGCATTACCACGATCTCATCATCGACGTACTGAGCCTTCTTGAAGGTCAGCTTGCCCGGCGGAGTTTCCGGCTGCTTGTAGTTATCAACTACGCAGGAAACCGAAGACAGCTTCTTATCCTTCTCGCTCATCGTGACCTTGAAACCGAACTCACCGTCATTTGTGACTTCAATAGTTTTCGTTACCCCGTCACGGGTTTCGGTACACACAGCATTCTTGCCATTCCTCTTATAGAGGTTGTAGCCCGGCTGCTGCGTCTCTACCAGAGTCAGTTGCTGCTCTTGTTCGCTCATGATGTTCCAGGAAGCGGTGCCACGGTCCTTATCCGCCCGCGACGTCGCCTTCAGCGACTTCCGAACGAGCTCGCCGTTACCTGGGTCGATGATGTCCTGGCCACCGGCAGAGAGGGTGAACTCCCAGCCTGGGGCACCGTCTTCAAGAACCTTGCCGTTTTCATCGACAATCCTCTTCTTGACCTTCACCACACCGTTGCATCGTGTGGTTACGTCTTGGGCGATTTTCTTCATCTGTTCGGCAAGATTGCTGTAGTTAGACACCCTCACCGTGTCACCGGTGCCCGAGATATCCTCACCCATGGTCTTGACACCACGTGTACCGTAGGTCCACCTCGATTGATTGAGAGTGACCGTCTCCTGCCTCCCATTGGGCAGGCGCTCAAACACCTGCAGGGCCTGGCTGCCTGCCGCGTCGTACGCCATTTTCAGATTCGCCAAGGTGTCGGTGTTGATGTAATTGGCGTGCGAAGCCTTCGGGCGATCACTTCGAATTTTGTAGTACAAACCTGGATCTCGTCCCGGATCTTCTTCCCAGCCAATCCGCTTGGCGTCTTTGAGCACCAGATCATTCGTTACAACAGGGCGTTGGCCGCTTCGTCCGCCAAGCGTCAGGTCGACCATAATCGGAACAACACGCGTACCGGCAGCTTTGAGTTCGTTGGCTGCCTTGATCGCGTCGTTGAGAGCACTAGCCTGAACGAACTCGCCACCGATGCCCTTGCTCTTGATCGTCGAGGAGGTCGTGGGCATACCATCAGTGATGAAGTACACCACGTCGTAGTCGTGATCCTTGACCTGCTTCAGGCCCGCTTCCCAGTTCGTAGCACTGTTATCTGCGTTATAGCTCCAGTTCTTAACTACGTCCTTTGCTCGCTGGACGCCCTGCTCCGACTGCATTGAAATATAGGGTGGCTTCTGACCGTGTGTCGTTCCAGCCCGATTAGCTGGACCACTACTTGCGAAGTTATAGATTCCAAGTTCAGCTGGAGTGCCCTGCAGGGAATCGATAAATGCATTCGCGGCCTGTTTAGATGCTTCGAAACCATCAGTATCTGCGTAACGAAGCGATGTCGAAAGGTCTGCTACTACGGCAATGCGCAGGCCACAACGCTGTGGCATCGGCGGGTTGGGAACTCGTCCGTTCACCCACTGAGCTCCATCTGGCGGAGAGATAATCGGCGGCGGTTTTGGCTCACTCTTTTTCTCGCCATACACATCAAGAGTGACCTTCAGATTCTTGTTCTCCGAGAGATTATTAGTGAAGGTGAAAACCGCGTCCTTCGGCACGACGGCAGAGTCAACCGGCTTGCCATCCTTTACCGGAACAACGTCCATAGTGATGAAGCCATTTCCAATATTGACGTTGCGCTTCTGCAAGGTGACACCTGGCTCGATCTGATCCAGGGTGAGATTGTACTTCTGCGGGTCCAAGAAGGTCGCGTCAGTCTCGATACGCACGGTTGCGTACTTCATGTGAGATTCCTCAGTCACCTTAGCCGTAAAAGCATTGGGCTTCGTCGGATCTACTGGGTCAGCTTTAACTGCAAATTCGTGGCCGATGGCATCAAAGTGACGCCCTTCGACAGCCGGTGGCTTGGGGTTTTCCGGCTCCGGTTCCGGGGATGGCTCCGGTTCCGGCTCCGGCTCCGTGGGAGGGGGAGTCGTATCGCCACCCAGAGTGCCCTTCGGGGTGACGGACACCGTTCCCGATACTTTAGGCGCAGTAAATTTCGGCGAAATTCTAATGATTTCGCCCTTTTTCACTGCAATATTCAGACCATCATGGGTAACCGTCAACGGTGCTCGCTGTGTACCGCTCGATGGTGAAATTTTCGGGGGAAGTGTATTGTTCCCGATCTTCAGTTCGTATCCCTGCAGCCAGCCAGATCCACCAATTTGAAAATCAAGGCTCGTGATCGTGGCGTCTTCCTCAACCGTGAACTCGAACGGGGGGTAGTACTTTCTGGTATCCAGGTCTTTGAAGTCTCGCTTCTGCGGACTCACCGGGATCGCCGTGGCCTGCGCCTGCGCGGTCGGGGCCGGCAGGCTAGGCAGCGCGCCCGGGACAGCGACGCCGAAAATCAGCGCAAGCGCGGCGGTCAGCGCGGCCGCTACACCCATGAACTTTGTTTTCATTGTCGCTACCCTTCTTGCTTTCGCTTCTTCGTTATCAACAGCATCAACAGTCCGGCGCCCATCAGCGCCACTGCGGCGAGGACGAGCCCGATGATCTGCACACCAGTCATCGCCAGGTCGCCCTGTCCGCGTTCTTGCTCATCGCCCGGCCCGGGGGTTTCCCCTGGTGGCGGGGTCTCGCCCGGTGGGGTGTCCCCTGGGGGTGGGGTGGTCGGAGGCGTCGACGGTGGCGTCCCCGGTGGGGTCGACGGCGGCGTCTCCGGAGGTTCGGTCGGTGGGGTGGTCGGCGGAACCGTGCTGCTCGTCTTCGCCACGATCACGCCTTCCACCGGCCGGGGGTTATCAGCGACGGTGTGGAAAGGCACCGCCACAAGGAAAGGGCTGATCTCTCGGTACTCCCCCGCCGCGGCACCAGCCGGTGCCTGGGAGGTGACCAGGTAGATGCCCTTCTCGAGGCCTTGGAAGCGGACCTGGCCGACGTCGTTGGTGACGGCCGTGATCGTGCGGTCGGTCGGCCAGTCAGCAATCTTGTCCGCGCCGGTGTTGCGGACCTTCGCCATGTCTGCGGCGTTCTCCGGGTCGATGCCCTGCAGCCGCTCCAGCTTGATGGTCACGCCTGCAACCTTGCCCGTGGCAGGGCTGAGTGGGTCGCCATTGCCGGAAGAGAGCGTGATGCTCAGCGTGTCGGTCCCGTAATCGCGGGACACCCCGGGCTGATCCCTGAGCCCGGCAACCTTGGCTGCCTCTGCGATACCGACGGCACCGTGTGCGCCGCCGAGCAGGCCAGCGCTGAGAGCGATGGCCGCCACGAGGCTGCGGCTGGTCCGCGCCGCGCGTGCTTGGCTAGTCATCTGCGCCAGCCCCTTCGTCATTCATCGTTTCTGTCGTTTCCTGGGATTCGTTATCCCGCTTTTGCTTTAGCAGCCACCGCAGCAGCAGGAGCAGAACAACAGCTGCTGCCGCGAGCAGCGCGTACATCCACCACTGCCACCCAGCACCGTGGTTCTTGTCGAAGATTTCGTGGTCCGATTCGTCCAGCGGGACCTGGTGGCCGCGCACCAGCAGGCGGTGCGTGTTGATCCCGTAGGGGGTGCAGGTGATCAGGGTGATGTAGTCCTTGCCCTGCTCCGGGCGGAGATCCTCGGTTTCGGTGGGCAGCACGACCTTGATCTGGTCGACCACGTACTTCAGCTTCTCGCCGGAGACCTGGACGTAGAAGGCATCACCCTTCTCCGCCTTGTTGAGGTGATCGAACATGGTGGAGTTCGCCAGGCCCGTGTGGCCAGTGATCACCGAGTGCGTGCCCTTGCCGCCGACTGGCAGGTCGGAGCCGAACAGGTGCCCCAATCCCTTTTGCAAAGTGTCGTTATCTGTCCCGTGGAAGATCGGCAGGTCTGCCTTGATCTTGGGGAAGATGAGGCGCGCCATCGCGTCGTTCGCGTCGAGTTGGTCCAGGTATTCCTGGTAGTCCGGGTTGTTCTCGTCGAAGCGGGCGAGCCAGGGGTCGAGGATGGGGCCGGTGGTTCGGTCCGTGTTGTATTCGTGGGCACGCTCCCACTGGGTGTTCTTCACCTCTTGTGGGGTGTTCTTTTCGAGTTTCGCGTATTCCTGCGCGGCCTTCGTGGCGAGGTGGTTATTCCACAGGGTGGACGTCACCGGGTACAGCATCACGAGCACCCCGAGGATCACGAGCACCGCGGCCAGCATGGGGCTGGTCTTGGTGCTGTTGGCACGGCGGGGTTCCTTCTTCGGTTCCACGCTGGTGCTGAGGGTGTGATCCACGGGGTACTCCTGAGGCTGGTTCTGCTTGGCTTGATGTGGGTGAAACCTGGCCCGGGCGATTGCCTTTTCGGGCCAGGTTTTACCTATTCAGCGGGCTATTAGTTCTTAGCGCCGCGGCGTGCGAACCATGCACCGGCTGCCACGATGGCGGCACCGATTGCGGCCAGGATGCCAACACCCATGCCACCGGTCATCGGCAGGTTCGGGGTGTCCTGCTTGACGTTCTCGATGTCCTTCTTGAGGGTGACGGTGTCGCTGCCGTCGGCAGTGCTCGCAATGTTCTCGCGAGTGAAGTCGATCTCAATCGGGTCCTCCAGCTTGGCGTAACCAGCCGGGGCCTTGGTCTCCTTCAGACAGAACTTCTTGGTTGCCGGAGCTTCCTTGTTGTCCTCGAAGTCGGTGACGTGCAGGCCATCGATGATGAAGGTGCCGTCAGCACCGGTGGTCCACTTGTTTGCACCGTTTACGGTAAGCGGATTCTCGCCGAGGTCGTTGGCGGAGGTGCACTGGTAGAGCTCGAACTCTGCGCCCTCGAGGACCTTGCCGGTCTCCTTGCCATCCTTCTTCACGACCTTCAGCTTGCCGTGGTAAGTGACAACCTCGTTGGTCTTGTTCTTGACCTCGTTGCCGGTGTTCGGGTTGTTGAAGATGACGTCAGCCTGGTTCTTCAGCTCCGTGGTGCCGCCAACCTCCTTGCGCTTGACGTCGAAGGTCAGAGACATCTTGTCACCGGACTTCACCTTCGCCAGGCCCTGCTCGGTCAGCTTAACGACGAGCTTGTTGCCATTTTCGGCAGGGTTGTTAACGGTGTAGTCGCCTGCCTGCAGGACGGTGTCACCAGCCTTAACCTCGGTAACCTCCTGGAAGTCCAGGCGCTGGTCCAGCTGATCCTCGAAGCGGAAGGCGGTCAGTTCCTTGCCCTCGCCCCAGGTCGGAGCGTCCGCGTTGATGGTGTAGGTGTACGCGTCCTGGATATTCTGGTCGGCATCCTTGACGGTCTTCTCGGTCTTGGTCTCGGTGTTCTTCGGGTATGCGACGACGTCGTAGTTCCACGCGTCGGATGCCTCGTTGACCATCGGGATAGAGACGATGAACGGTGCGCCGGTCACGATGCCGTCCGGAGCATTGGTCTCCTCGACCAGGTAGATGCCCAAGTCCAGGTTCTCGAAGGAAACCTTGCCGTCTGCACCGGTGGTCTGCTCGAAAGTCGGCCCTGACTTATCAGCGTCCTTGACGTCAGCCGCGGTCTCCGGGAACTTCGTCCAATCGCCGTTCTGCAGGTCGAAGTTCAGCTTCGTGATCTTGAAGGTCACGCCCGCCAGTGCTTCGCCCGGCACATTCTGCATTTCCTTACCGGTGGCCGCTTCGCTTGACTCAGCACCCTTCTTCTTGAAGAGAGTCAAGGAGCCCTTCTTGCTGAAGTCGATGTTGCCCTTCTGAGCTTCCTGCGTCTGCTCGATGGAATCATTCTGCGCAACAGCGATCGAACCCGGGGCAGCGATACCCAAGGAGAGACCAGCGATGGCGGCGAAAGTGACCGAACGAATGGTCAGAGAGTTCTTCTTCACTGGAGTGAATTCCTTTACATCAGTAGTGACTGGAGCGCCCAGCGCCCCTCGACGTTCAGCGACCCACTCCGGTTAGCTGCTTTTAAGCTTGCCGCCCTTTCGGCCACGACACCTTAAAATTCGCTGGTGGTCACACGGACCCAAAACCCCTTTGTTGACAGATCACTTTTGTTATGGTGTCACCAATTTTCGAGTTTCAGTCCCGCGATCCCCACCTAGTGAATCGCACACCCACAACGTATAACGAGCGACACATTTACTCCATCTCCGCATGTAGAAACGATTGAGACATGCGTTACTAACCCCTAAAACAAATCTCCCAGGCGCAACCCCAAAACCCTCCCTGCGCTGGATCGTTGCACAATTCCCCTTTAGGTGAGAAAACAATAAGTTCACCCCCACATTAGGGTGCAGAGCGATCGACGCCCCACAGGGAAAATTGAAGCTTTGAGGGGCTAACAGCGAAGAATAGACACCACATCTCCTCGTTCCCCGAAGCAAACCCCAACACCTCTCAACAGAAATTAAGGCCCATGACAGAACAGCCCTCAGCGCCGGACACAACGGCAGCGACCCTGCCCCGCCGAGGCAAGAGACTGAATGCCAACGCGATCATCGCCGTCGTCCTCATCCTCGCCGGCCTGGGCGTGCTGCTGTACCCGGTGCTCGCCACCCAGTGGAATAACTACCAACAATCTCGCGCAGCCGAGGCCTACTCCGAGCTCGAAAAAGGCGTGCCCCCAGAAGTCCTCAATAAGGCCTGGGAGGAGGCACAGCACTACAACGCCAACCTCGGGGACATCGACCCCGGCGATGCGTGGACCAGCTCCGATGACGAGAGCTCCCCGGCGTACCAGCGTTACCTGAAGTACCTCTCCGTCCTGAACGAGACCGAGGCCATGGGTCGCATCGTGCTGCCCTCCATCAAGTCCGACCTGCCGATCTTCCACGGCACTTCGGACCGCGTGCTGGCCCGCGGGGTGGGCCATCTCTACGGCACGGACCTGCCCGTCGGCGCACCCGGCGAGCCCGGCGAGGATGGCTCCATCCCGCCCGCCCCACCAGAGGGCCGACTCTCCGCACTTTCTGCCCACACCGGCCTGCAGAACGCCACCCTGTGGGACAACCTCGACCAGATCGAGAAGGGCGACCCGGTCTACATCGCCGCGGCGGGCGAGAAGCTGAAGTACGAGGTCCGGGATATCGAGGTCGTCACCCCGGATAAGACCAGCCTGTTGCGCCGCACGCCGAATAAGGACCTGGTCACGCTCATCACGTGCACCCCCTATGGCATCAATACCCACCGGCTGATCATCACCGCCGAGCGCGTGCCGATGGACCCGCAAGAGCAATCGGTCTTCGACGGGCAGGGCACCACCTGGCAGTGGTGGATGTGGGCCATCCTCGCCGCCGCGGCAATCATTCTGTTGCTGCTGATCCGCTGGTGGTGGAAGAACTTCCGCAAGCAGAAGGGCGAAGAGGAACCCGCAACCTCCGGCGCTGGGGACACCACGGAGAGTTAACGGGCTTTTGCCTGGTGCCTTGATTAGCATCATGAGCTCATCTTCCTCTCAGGCTTCTACTACCCGCCGCCTCACCACCACCGGTGCAGTCGCCCTGGCGGTGGCCACCGCCACAACCCTGGCCACCGCACCGGCCTCCGCCACCAGAGGCCACTTCCCACTAGGTGAACACCCCCGCCCGGGCAATGGAACTGACATGTGTTCCATTTCACGCTAAACTGAACCACATGATTTCCCCTCACCCGCGCAGCGGCGGCGCCATTCTCCTTATTAGCCGCGGCGGGGCCTAGTAGGTAGACACACCAAACCGACCGGCTCCCCGTCGCGGGGTTTTTGCATGCCGGTCGGTTTTTTCATTGCCACAGCACGACACCGACAAAACTTAGGGAAGACACCATGAGCAACACCGACTCCTTCATCTCCGCACCAGCCCAGATCCAGACCCCCAACGGGGAAATCCCGGCAGACCAGCCAGCCTGGAACAAGCAGCGCAACTCCCAGATGCCCAACCGCCGCTACCTGCCCTTCTTCGAGGAAGTCGACCACATCACCCTGCCGGACCGCACCTGGCCGGATAAGGTCATCGACCGCGCCCCGCAGTGGTGTGCGGTCGACCTGCGCGACGGCAACCAGGCCCTGATCGACCCCATGAGCCCAGAGCGCAAGCGCCGCATGTTCGACATGCTGGTGGAGATGGGTTACAAGGAGATCGAGGTCGGCTTCCCATCCGCATCCCAGACGGACTACGACTTCGTCCGCGAGATCATCGAAGAGAACAAGATCCCAGACGACGTCACCATCCAGGTCCTGGTCCAGGCGCGCGAGCACCTGATCCGCCGCACCTTCGAGGCCTGCGCAGGTGCCAAGAATGTCATCGTCCACTTCTACAACTCCACCTCCGAGCTGCAGCGCCGTGTCGTCTTCCGTAAGGACAAGGAAGGCATCAAGAAGCTGGCCACCGACGCAGCCCACCTGATCAAGGAAATCGCCCAGGACTACCCGGACATCAACTGGCGCTGGGAGTACTCCCCGGAGTCCTTCACGGGCACCGAGATCGAGTACGCCAAGGAAGTCTGCGACGCCGTCGTCGAGGTCATCGACCCGACCCCGGAGAACCCGATCATCATCAACCTGCCCTCCACGGTGGAGATGATCACCCCGAATGTCTACGCGGACTCTATCGAGTGGATGCACCGCAACCTGAACCGCCGCGACTCCATCATCCTCTCCCTGCACCCGCACAACGACCGCGGCGAGGGCGTGGCCGCCGCCGAGCTGGGCTACATGGCCGGCGCCGACCGCATCGAGGGCTGCCTGTTCGGCAACGGTGAGCGCACCGGCAACGTCTGCCTGGTCACCCTGGGCCTGAACATGCTGACCCAGGGCGTGGACCCGCAGATCGACTTCTCCGACATCGACCAGATCCGCCGCACCGTGGAGTACTGCAACCAGCTGCGCGTCCCGGAGCGCCACCCGTACGGCGGCGAGCTGGTGTTCACCGCGTTCTCCGGCTCCCACCAGGACGCCATCAACAAGGGCCTGGCAGCCATGGCGGAGCGCGACGCCGCCGAGGACACCCCGGAGGACCCAGCCAGCGCGGACTCCGAGACCCTGGCCGAGGCCGTCCGCAACGTCACCTGGGAGGTGCCGTACCTGCCGATCGACCCGAAGGATATCGGGCGCTCCTACGAGGCCGTCATCCGCGTGAACTCCCAGTCCGGTAAGGGCGGGGTCGCCTACATCATGAAGACCGACCACAACCTGGATCTGCCGCGCCCGATGCAGGTGGAGTTCTCCGGCATCGTCCAGGCAGTCACCGACGCCGAGGGCGGCGAGGTGAACCCGAAGGCCATGTGGGACATCTTCGCCACCGAGTACCTGGACCGCACCGCCCCGGTGGACGTGATCTCCACGACCGTCGACGACGGTCAGAACGAGGGCGAGGAGTCCGCCGTGACCTCCCAGATCGAGTTCAACGGGGAGCCGAAGACCCTCAAGGGCCGCGGTAACGGACCGATCGCCGCGTACTGCGATGCGCTGGAGTCCCTGGGCGTGGACGTGGAGGTGCAGGAGTACAACCAGCACGCCCGCACCAGCGGTGACGAAGCCGAAGCCGCCGCCTACGTTCTGGCCGAGGTCAACGGGCAGCGTGTCTGGGGTGTCGGTATTGCGGGCTCAATTACCTACGCCTCCCTGAAGGCGGTGACCTCCGCGGTCAACCGCGCGCTGAATAGCTAACAGGGAGGCTCCCGGGGGGGGGACGGGGCGGGGCACGGGCGCGAGAGGTTCGCGCTGGCGGCCCCGCCCTTTGTGCGTGCGTGGGGTTCGCGGGGGGTGAAGAGCTCACGGGGCCGCACACCCGCGGGGTGAGCTGTGCACGCGGGTGCACCGCCGTGCGCACGGGCGGCAAAGCTGCGCGCCCGCGGGGTGGGTGCGGGGCGCGTGGACTAACATGGTTCCCAATGAATAACCAGCAGTTTTCGGATTCGGGCGACCGTCCCGCACCCCGTCGCCGCGCCCGCCGCAGGGTCAGCCGCCGCGCCGGCTCCCCGTCGGCGGCAGCCGTCGCCTCCGCATCCGCCGTCGAGGCCGCCGAAGCGCTCCGCCCAAGCAGCCGACGCTCGAACACAGACGCCACCAGCTACCCCACGACCGGCCGCGACGGCTCCGAGCAGTCCGGCCCGGATCGCGCGGGCTCGGGCAACTCAGTCACCGGCAGCTCAGGCGCGAGCGCCGCGACCACTGGGAATGCCGTCGAACCCTCCGAGCACCCCAGCCCGGCCCACACCATCCCCACCCCGCCCAGCGTTGAGGACGCCCCCAGCGTCGCGGTGGCCGTCACCACCAGCGGGATTCACCCGACCACGGCCCGGCTCATCGCCCTGGCCGCGGTCTACTACGACGCCGACGGCGCCGAGGCCGGCCACTTCGTCCAGGCCCTCAACCCCAGCGAGGACCCCGGCCCGTGGCACACGCACGGCTTCGACGCCGGCGAGCTCGCCCAGCAGATCGGCTTCGCCACCGCCGCCGCGGAGATCAAGGCAGCCCTCGACGGCCGCGAGGTTATCCTCCACGACGCCCCCCTCGCCTGGGGATTCATCACCCACGAGTTCCGCCGGGCCCAGCGGGCCGCTAACCGGGGCCGCGGGCGTGGCCGCTCCGGCAGGGGTCGTGGGCGCGGCCGCAGCAAGGCCATCCCCACCCCGGAACCAGCGACGCTGATCGACACCCTGGCCACCACACGCCGCCAAGAGATGCCCGCCGTCGACCCGCGTCCCCGTGCGGTCGCGCAGCTCTACCCGCACAACGCCCCGGCCGATGCTCTCCCGGAGCTCGGCGCGGCAGCCTCCGACCAGCGGGCCGCGACGCCTCCCGAGGAGCTCCTGGTCGCCGACGCCCGCCTGCTCGGGGCGCTGCACGCAGCGCAGCAGGAACGGGCAGACCGTGACGGCGGCGACGTCGTCCGCCTCGACCCCGAGGACCTGACCGCGGACCAATTCGGTTTGCAGCGCAGCGCCATCCGCGTGGACGCCATCAACGCCCCGCGCCCGCTCGAGAACCCCGGCACCCCGGAGGGCGACGGCGGCAGCTGGCAGCTCGTCGCGGGCATGGAATTCGTGGTCAGCCCGGACGTCGCCCGCGATCCGGACGAGCTCATCGAGCAGGGCGTGGCGGCCGGACTGGTGTACTCCGAGAAGCTGAACCGCACCTCCAGCCTGGTGGTCTGCAATCAAAACTTCGAGCTGCGCGGCAAGGCTATGCACGCCGATCGGAAGGACATCCCGCTGCTCAGCGACGAGGAGTTCCTCGACGCGCTCGAGGACGTCGCCGAGGGCACGCGGAACACCGATGCGGGCCGCGGTGGTGGCCAGCGGAGTGGTCAACGTAGCAGTGGTCAACGCAGTGGGGGCGGTGGCAGCCGTGGCGGTAGTGGTCAGCGCTCCGGTGGTCGCGGTGGCCAGCGTGGCAGCGGCCGGTCCGGCTCCGGTGATTCGGGATCAGGCTCCGGTAACCGGCGCAAGCGCTCGCGCGGGGGACGTCGCCGTGGCGGCGGCTCGCAGGGCGGCGCTAAGAACGATGGCGCTCAGAACGGTTCCGGCAGCGGCAACCAGGCCGGAAAGAACAACGGCTCCACTACCCAGAAAACCGACAGCAAGAACCCGAAGAACACCGGAAAAAACAGTTCCGAGCAGCCGAAACGCAAACGCAAGCGCGATGGACGTCGTCGTGGCCGCGGCGGACGCGGGTCGAACGGACAAGGCAGCAAGACTAACGTAGGCAAACGTGAAAACTAAGAATCCGAACGGCAACGGCGGCACCCGCCGCATGAGCCTGCGCAGCCGCATCGCCTGCCAGGCCGCAGACCTCGCGACGTGGGCGTCCCAGAAAACGGGCCGCGGTGCGGGCGGAATGATCGGCGGGCTCATCGCCAACGCCATCGACCCGAACCTCCTCGCGCAGCTTAGCCAGGGCCGCCCGACGGTGCTGGTCACCGGCACGAACGGCAAGTCCACGACCACCCGGATGCTCGCGCACGCGCTTGCGTCCCGCTACAGCGTCGCCACCAACGAGGGCGGCGACAACATGGACGCCGGCGTCATCTCCGCGCTGCTCGCGGGGAGAGGCAAGGACGTTGTCGCGCTCGAGGTCGACGAGCTCCACGTCCCGAATATCGCGGAGAAGCTGGACGCGGACGTGCTCGTCCTGCTCAACCTCACCCGCGACCAACTGGACCGCGTGGGCGAGATCAACAAGATCGAACGCGCGCTGCGGGCCTGCGTGGAGGCGCGGCCGGACATGACGGTGATCGCGAACTGCGACGATGTCCAGGTCACCTCCGTGGCGTGGGACGCGCCGAACGTCGTGTGGGTCTCCGCTGGTGCTGGCTTCGTGGGGGATTCCACCAGCTGCCCGCGCACCGGCGGGCACATCGTGCGCAGCGAGGACGACTGGTACGCGGTCAAGAAGCTCCCGGATGGGCGCGAGTTCCGCCGGCCCGAGCCGACCTGGTGGGTCGATAAGGACGGCCTCAGCTATGGCGGGGACGGTGCTGGTGCGGGCAGTGGTGCTGGCAGCGCTGGAACTGGGAACACCGGCGTGGGGAGCGCTGGTGCGGGCAGTGGTGCTGGCAGCGCTGGCACTGGGAACACCGGCGTGGGGAGCGCTGGTGCGGGCAGTGGTGCTGGCAGCGCTGGCACTGGGAACACCGGCGTGGGGAGCGCTGGTGCGGGCAGTGGTGCTGGCAGCGCTGGCACTGGGAACACCGGCGCGGGCAGCCGCACCCTTCCCATGAACCTGCAGCTCCCCGGCCGCGCCAACCGTGGCAATGCGGCCCAGGCGATCGCGGCAGCCGTCGTCATGGACGTGCCGGTCACAGACGCACTGCGCGCCGCCGAGGAAGTCACGGACGTCGCCGGGCGCTACTCCCTCGTCGAGTTCGAGGGCCGCACGCTGCGCCTCATGCTCGCGAAGAACCCTGCGGGCTGGCAGGAAGCGCTCTCGATGATTGACCGGGACGTGGACTCCGTCGTGATTGCCGTGAACGGGCAGGTCGCGGACGGTCAGGACCTCTCCTGGATTTGGGACGTCCGCTTCGAAGACTTCGAGGGCCAGCAGGTCCTCGCCGCGGGTGAGCGCGGCACCGACCTGGCCGTGCGGCTGGGCTACGCCGGGGTGCGGCACACGCTGATCAAGGACACCGTCGACGCCGTGCTCGCGTGCCCGCCCGGGCGCGTCGAGGTGCTCGCGAACTACACCGCCTTCCGCGACCTGAAGCGCGAACTGGAGCGGCGCGGCGCAACAACCGTTGAGGCTGACGGCACGGACGCCCCCAGCACCACCGGCGAGGCGGCAACCACCGCGACCGAGGAGGACGCACGATAATGGCAGAGCTCAACATTGGCCTGGTGCTGCCCGACGTGCTCGGCACCTACGGCGACGACGGCAACGCGCTCGTGCTGCGGCAGCGCGCCCGCCTGCGCGGCATCACCGCGGAAATCCACACCATCCGCTACGGGGAAGCCGTCCCGGAGACGCTGGACGTCTACACCCTGGGCGGCGGCGAGGACGTCGCCCAGCTGCTGGCCGCCGAACACCTGCGCGCCGACGGTGGCCTGGTGCGCGCCGTTGGGGCGGGTCGGCCGGTGCTCGCGATTTGTGCGGGCCTGCAGGTGCTCGGCGAGTCTTTCCACGCTGGTGGGAAGCTTGCGGAGGGGCTTGGGCTGCTGGATGCGACGACGTCGCAGCTGGGCGAGCGCATGATCGGCGAGCTGCACTCGGAGCCTTACCGCCTGGGTGGTGCGGGTGGTGCTGGTGCCGGTGCCGACGGCGTGGGTGCTGATGGTGCGGGTGCTGGCGGTGCCGACGGCGTGGACGCGGGTTCCGGCGCTGGTGGCGCGGGCTCCAACGCCCAGCCGCTGGCCGCTGACCTGAGCGAACTCACCGAGCCGCTCACTGGCTTCGCCAACCACATGGGTGCAACCATTCTTGGTCCCGATGCCCACCCGCTGGGCATCCTGCGCCCCCGCGGCGGGATGGTCGGAAACACGGACGCGCACGGTGTTGAGGCTGCTGACGTCGTCGTAAAAAACGGCGAGAAACAGCAACGCTACGAGGGCGCGGTGCAGGGTTCCGTGATCGCGACGTATATGCACGGGCCGGCGCTGGCGCGGAATCCGCAGCTCGCGGACGTGCTGCTCGCGCGTGCGCTCGGGACGACCGTGGCTGAGCTGCCGGAGCTGGGTGCGGGCAGCATCGCGGAGTTCGAGGGCGTTCCGGCTGGTGATGCTGGGGCTGGCGGCGCTGGCGCTGGGAACGGTGCTGGAGCGGGCCACGGCGCGGGCGCTGGCGGCGCTGGCGCTGGGAACGGTGCTGATGCTGGCAGCAGCGCGGGTGCTGGTGCGGGCCACGGCGCGGGCGCTGGTGATGGCGCTGGCGCTGGGAACGGTGCTGGAGCGGGCCACGGCGCGGGTGCTGGTGCGGGCCACGGCGCGGGCGCTGGTGATGGCGCTGGCGCTGGTACGGGCGCGGGTGCTGGGAGCCCCGACGGCCGTGAATTCGCAGCACAGCTCGCCGCTGAGGTGGAGCAGCTGCGCAAGGAGCGCCTGGGCTAGCCCCCACCCAGCAGGGAGCACCTAAGCTCCGCGCGCCAACCTTCATGCGTTTTGCAGAGTTTGATGTCGCTTTTTGAGCAGTTTCCGGCATCAAACTCTGCAAAACGCACATGGGGGGGAGCACAACGCATCAGGCTCGCAGCCAGCGGGCGTGCGCCCGCCCAGAGTCGATCCCCGGCGGCCAGCGGGTGAGCGCCCGCTCCCCTCGGTATATTCGATGCACATGGTCGCCCATATCCACGATTGCATCATTGTCGGCTCCGGCCAGGCCGGGCTCTCCACCGCGTTCTACCTGCAAAGACGCGGGATCACCCCCGTGATCCTCGACAATCAGCCCGGCCCCGGCGCAGCGTGGCGGCACGTGTGGCCCTCCATGACACTGTTCTCCACCCCGGGTTTCTCCAACATGTCGGGCATGCCCATGCCGAGCTACCACGGGCCCGGGGACTTCCCCGACGCCCAGCACGTCATCGACTATTTCACCGCATACGAGCAACGTTATGGCTTCGACATTCGGCGCCCTGTTGACGTCCTAAAAGTGAACGCTGACACCGCGGACGGCTTCGTCCTCGAGACCAGCGAGGGCGAGTTCCGGGCGCGCACCGTCGTCGCGGCGACGGGGACGTGGGCGGCGCCGTTCGTCCCCTTCCTGCCCGGCACCTTCCGCGGGCGGCAAACGCATTCCGCGACCTACGCGGGGCCGGAAGAGTTCCGTGGCAAGAAGGTCGCGGTGGTTGGCGCGGCGAACTCGGGGGCGCAGATCGCGGCGGAGCTTACGGACGTCGCGGAGGTCACCTGGTTCACCCGCCACGAGCCGCGGTGGATGCCCGACGACGTCGACGGGCGCGTCCTGTTCCAGCGCAATCGTGCCCGCGCGCAGGCTGTTCTCGCTGGTGAGGACGATCCCGGTGGCGATCGCAATCTCGGGGAGATCGTGATGCTGCCGAAGGTGCTGGAGGCTCGGGACTCGGGTGCGCTGCGGGCGACACCGATGTTCGAATCCCTGGATGAGCTGACGGAGGCGCGCTTCGACGAGCTCGTGTGGTGCACGGGTTTCCGCCCGGCGGTGCGGCCGTTCCGCGAGCTGGTTCGGACGACGGAGGCGGGGCGGTTGAGCTCTGCCGTGGCCGGGTTCCACCTGGTAGGCCTCGGGGAGGCGACGGGGCCCGGGGCCGGCACGATCATGGGTGTGCAGCCGTTCGCACGCGAGGTAGCCGGGAAGGTTGCCGACGAGCTGAGTTAGGGAGCCTCCTTGTTCGCGTGCCCTAATCGCGCCACTCCCTTTTCGTGTGTCCACACTGAGCCCCGCCCCTATTCGTGTGCTCACACTGCGCCCCGCCCCTATTCGTGAATTTTGCAGAGTTTGATGCCGGAAATCGGCCCAAAAGGGGCATCAAACTCTGCAAAACGTAATGGGGGTGGGTTGGGGCCGGACGGGGCGGAATGGGGCGGGCTAGGGGCCGGGCGGGGACTAGGGCCGGGTGCGCTGGGGCGCGAGTGGGCTAGAGCTTCAGCTGGGTGCGGCCCGCGAACGCGCGGGAGAGCGTGAGCTCGTCCACAAACTCCAAGTCCCCGCCCATGGGAATCCCGCTGGCCAGGCGCGAAACTGTCAGCCCTGGGAACTCCTTCAGCAACCGCCCCAGGTAGGAGGCAGTGGCCTCGCCCTCAGTGTTCGGGTCGGTGGCGATGATGACCTCGGTGATCTCGGGGGCTTCGCGGTACTCGACGTCGTCGGCAGTGTTCTCGCCGCCGGCCCCGGCGTTACCGCCCGGGTCCGAGCCTTCGCTGCCCACGCCAGCGCCAACGCCCGACCCCGCCCCCGCATCGGCCCCAGCGCCCATCAGCGACCCCTGCACCGGCCCACCGGCCGACGCGTGCGGCGCGCTCACCGCCACATCCGGCAGCACCCCACCGATCCGCTGCACCAGCGCGGTCACGTTCAACTCCCCCGGCCCCACGCCATTCAGCGGGTCCAGCGCCCCACCGAGTACATGGTACCTGCCCCGGTACTCACCCGTGCGCTCGATGACCTGGATATCCTTCGGCTCCTCAACCACGCACACCAGGCTGGCGTCCCTGGAGGAATCCGCGCAGATGCGGCAGACGTCCTCCCGGGAAATGTTGTGGCAGATACGGCAAAACGCCACGCCGGAGTGCAGATTCCCCAGCGCGGCTTGGAAACGTTCGATGTCCTGGCCGGTCGCGGTTTCCAGCAGGTGGAGGGCGATGCGCTGCGCGCTTTTCGGCCCGATGCCTGGGAGGCTGGCGAACTCGTCGATGACGTCCTGAAGCGGACCTTCAAACAAAGTGAACTTTCCCCGTTTCGTCTGTGGCGCTTAGCCGTAGTGCGTGCCCCGCGCGCCCGCCACCAAGGGCCACGTGGGGTCAAAGTGTTAGAAAGGCAGTCCGCCGCCACCGAGGTCAGCCAGCGGGCCCATCTTCTCCTGGGCGAGGTCCTGCAGCTTCTGGTTGGCGTCCTGGAATGCGCCGATGATGAGGTCCTGCAGGGTTTCGACGTCCTCCGGGTCCACGACCTCCGGGTCGATCTTCAGGTCCTGGACCTCGCCACCGCCGGAGAGCACGAGGGTGACCTTGCCGTTGCCGGCCTCACCGACGATGGAGGACGCGACGATTTCCGCCTGCGCCTCCTGCAGCTGCTTCTGCATGCGCTGGGCCTGGGCCATGATGTCGTTCATGTTTGGCTGGGACATTGTGATTGTTCCTTCGCTTCTCGGTTTCTAGGGTTTTTGTTCTTCTTCGGCTGCCACTTTACCCATTCGGCCGGGGCTTGTCGGTGGCAGTTCACTGTGTATTTTCCTGTGTGTTTTCCTAGCGCGTGCGCTCGCCGCCGAGGATGTTCTCGATGAGCTCCCCCGCGATCTCCAGGGCGGGTCGCGTTTCGCGCTTCCCGGCCTCCCCGGTGGCGAGGTCGTCCATGATTTCGTCTTGCTGCCTGCGTAGGGCTTCCTCGGGGTCGGTGGGTTGGGTTCCTTGATTTGGGACGTCAACCCCTTGACCTCCGAAAGCCCCACCGTTATTGGCCTGCCCGGCGGGGTGTGGGCCGCCCGGCTGGCCGCCCTGCGGGGCGCCGCCGGCCGGCCCGGGGCCTGCGTTGCCTGCACCTGGTGCGGGGCCGTTGGGGTAGCCGCCGGGGCCGGAGTCCCAGGGGTCCTCCGGCGGTTCGTCCGGGAGGGGGACACCATTGAATCCGTTGGCGAGCTTGTATTCCCTGCTGGCGGCGTATTTCGCGGCGCGGGCGCGCCAGCCGCTCTGGGGCTTGGGCTCTTCGGTGTGGCTTGGCCCCGTGGGCGCCGGGGTTGGGGACGATGCCTGGGCGGCGCTGGCTTCGGCCATGCGGCGGGCGCGCTCGAGGGCGCTGGCCCCCGCGCTGGGTTGGGCAGGCTGGGCGGGCTGGGTGGCCTGCGTCGGGGCAGCCTGGTCGGCGCCGGTCACCTCGCGCGGCGCGTCCTGGCCAGCACTGGCCCCCACGCCAGGTGCGTGCCCGCCGGCAACGCTCGCGCTGCTTGGCTCCGTCGTGGCAGCCGGAACCTGGTTTGCCTCAGCGTGGTCGGGTCCCGCCTGATCGTATTCTGGTTGGCCGGGCTCTGCCTGGCTTACCGCAGGCTGGCTTACCGTCGAGTGGCTAGCCTCCGCGCCAGTGGCGTTATTCCCGCTGGTCGTGCTGGTTGGGGTTGCCGACTCCGCCGGGGCCTCCTCAGCTGAGCCGGCCTGGGCTTTTCCCGGGTTATTCCCGCCAACGGTGGCGAGCACTGTGTGCGCGGCGCCGAGGACTGCCTCGGCCGCCTTGCTATAGATCGGTGCGTTACGGTCGCTGTTGACGAACTTCGCGAGCGCACCCGTGGCGTGCTCCACCACGATCTGACCTGCGGTGGGCTGCTCTGCGGCCAGGGTGGCGTCGCGGCCGGCGATCCAAGCGCTTAGGTCGTGCTCGCGCACCTTTTCCAGGATCTGCTGCCAGGCCTGCTCGTCGACCTGAACGGCGTCACCAGCGGGGGCGGTCGCCGCAGCCGAGGTGTCCGCAGGGGCGTCGGTAAGTTGTGCAGCCCCCGCGGGAGCCGCGGCTGGTTCCCCGGACGGCTGCCCGGAGGGTTGCTCGGTGTTCTCGGCCTGGGCATTCCCCGACTGGGGCTGCTGGTCAGAGGGCTCTACACCGCTGACCTCTGGGCTGGCCTGCGACTGCGACAGCGACTGTGCCGCGGCGCCAGCGCGCTGGGACTGATCCGCAGCTGCCTGCTGCGGTGCCTGAGCTGCAGACGGCTGCGGTGCCTGGCCCGCGCCTGCCTGCTGCGATACCTGGCCCGCGTTCGCGCGGGCGGCGGCACGGCGACGGTCCATGATCTCCCGAGCCTCGCGGGCCTGGGCGATCGCCGGGTCCTCGTCCGGAGCACCGGCAGCGCTGCTCTCCTGCCCGGCAGCCTGCGCTGCAGTATCAACACCCTGAGCCGCTGGCTCTGCACCCTGCTGCTCCTGCGCGTCATTCGCAGGCTGCTGGGCGCGTGCTACTTCTGCGGTCTCCTGCACAGCTGGCTTCTCCGGCTGAGATGTTGCCTCCTGAGTGGCCGGAGCAGCTCCCTGCGCGGCGCCCTGCCCATCAGCCTGCTCACCACTCTGGTCCGCCGCCTGCTGGCCAGGCTGACCGGACTGTGCGGGCGCACCAGCTTGCGCGGACTGACCCGACTGCGCGTCAGCATTCCCCGGCTGCTCTGGCTGCTGCGGTGCCGCGCCCTGCGGCTGTGCGCCCTGCGACACCGCGTTTTGCGGCTCCGCAGCACCCGACTCCGCCGATGCAGCCTCCGCCGACGCCTTGCGGCGCCGCGGTCGCTCATAACGCTTACCGCTCGACAAGCCGGACGCGTCCCCCTGCGGGGTCGCCCCAGCACCCACGGCCGGGCTCGCCAGCCCACCGCTGGCGCCCATCGGCCCGGCAGCGCGCACCCCCGTGCCCTGCTCCAACGCCTCAACACGCTGCGCGAGCGCCTCCACCGTCATACCCGCAGCCGGAAGCGCCATCCGCGCGCACAAAATCTCCAACAGCAACCGCGGCGACGTCGCCCCACGCATCTGCGAGAGACCATCGTTGACCACCGCAGCACAGCGCGTCAGCGTCGCCGGCCCCAACGCCTCGGCCTGCTGCCGCAACGCGTCCTGCTCCTGGGCCGGCACATCCACCAGCCCGCGCTCGAAAGCATCCGGCACCGCCTGGACAATCAGCAGGTCGCGGAAGCGATCCAACAGGTCCATCGCAAAGCGGCGCGGGTCGTAACCGGCGTTGATGACGTCGTCGACAACCGCGAACAAGCCCGCCTGATCCTGGGCAGCCAACGCCTCCGCGGAACGGTCCAGCAGCGAAGAGTCCGTCACGCCCAGCAGCGCCACCGCCCGCTGATACGTCACACCCTCCGGGCCAGCACCGGCAAGCAGCTGATCCAAGATGGACAGCGAGTCACGCGGCGAACCCCCTCCCGCGCGCACGACCAGCGGATACACGGCGTCCTCAACCACCGCGCCCTCGTCAGCAACGATGCGCCCCAGCAGGCCGCGCATATCCGGCGGCGTGAGCAGCCGGAAGGGGTAGTTGTGCGTCCGCGAACGGATTGTCGCCAGCAGCTTCTCCGGCTCCGTGGTCGCGAAGATGAAGATGAGGTGCTCCGGCGGCTCCTCCACGATCTTCAGGAGGGTGTTGAAGCCCTCCGTGGTGATCATGTGCGCCTCATCGATGATGAACACGCGGTAGCGGGAATCAGCCGGCGCGTAGAACGCCCGGTCGCGCAGCTCCCGCATGTCGTCCACTCCGCGGTGGGAGGCGGCGTCCAGCTCGGTGACGTCCAAGCTTCCCGGGCCACCAGGGGCGAGCGCGATACAGGAATCGCACTTCCCGCACGGCGTGGACGTCGGCTCCTCCACGCAGTTCAGCGAGCGCGCGAGGATGCGTGCCGAGGAGGTCTTACCGCAACCGCGCGGGCCCGAGAACAAGTACGCATGGTTGATGCGCCCACTGTCCAGCGCGACGGACAGCGGCTCGGTTACATGCTCCTGCCCCACGACCTCGGCAAACGAGGCCGGGCGGTACTTCCGGTATAAAGCCACGCCCTTAGGTTACCCGGCGGGGCAGACACGCCAATTCGGTCCTTCTCTCCCAGTACCTTTGCGGTCCGGCTTACTTCTTTGGGGCCGCCCTCCCCTTTTTTTATGACGACGACGCCGCCACCGCCGTCACGGTGGGCTGTCACGGCACCGCCCGCGACGTCGTTACCCCTGCGACCGGCAGGATTACCTGCGGCGTGCCCCGCGGCGTCACAACAGCGGATAGCCGTCCCCGTCCTCGAAATATGGGCCGGCGCCTAAGAGGATCATAATGAACTCGACCATCGACCAGATGTAGACCGCGAGGAGGATCGGGATGCCGATGAGGAGGATGGAGGTGGCCCAGCCGAAAATCGTGAGCCCCAGCTGCCACTTCGCCCGGCGCTGGTAGCCCAGGTAGAAGTTGTGCACGCCCAGGGTCCCCAGGAATACCGCCAGTACCGCGGCGACGATCGAGTTGCGGGAGCTGGAGCGCGTGGCATCAAAATCTTGAGAACCGTGGCTCGGGTAACCGGGCACCGCGGAGGACGCGGCGAGCCCGTGGCTTCCGTGGCCGGTGTAGCCGCTATGGCCGCCTTCGGCACCATCCATGCCGGTGGGGAATCCAGGCAGCCCCTGATGCTCGTTCTGATACCCGGGCTTGTACTGGCGCCCAGGCTTGTTCGCGGCGTGGTCAGCCTGCAGATCGTCGTAGAGGTCGCGGTACTCGTCGGCGATGGGGTTATATGGGTTTTGGAAGTCCCCGAGCCCACCCATCGGGTCGCCGATGAACGGATCCTCCCCATGCGGATTGGAGTGCCCGTGAGAGTACGGGTTCTTCGCCATCATCGCCTCCAAGCACCTCCTATCCTCAATCCTTCGGCTTATATGTGCCACCTGCGGGAACGACCAGCGGGCTTGCGGGACCGTCGCCGCAGGACTCGCAGTCTGACGCAGCCTAGCGCATCAGGTCGTTGATATTAACCTGCTGCTCGACCAAGTAGTTCTGGAGCTCGTCCACGCCGTTGCGCCCCTCGTCGGCAGCACGGTCGAGGATGTCCAGCTCGGCGTCGGTGATCATCACCAGCTGGGCGGGCACCGTCAGCCGGCCCGGGTGCGTGTAGTCGAAGCCCTTGTCGCTGACCGGGCCATCCTCACCGATCTGGTCGGCCTTCTTGGCGCCGTCCCCGCCGTCGCCCGCGATCTCGTGGACCTGCGGAACACCCTTCTCCCAGAGGAAAGGCACGATCAGCAGCCCGTGACGAGCGGAAAGCCCCTCGCGCACGTGGTCACCCAGACCACGCATCACCGTGCCCGGCTGCGGGGTCCACACGCCAGGGTCCTGGGAAACCATCGTCGCGGCGGCAGCCACCAGGTTCGGCGCAAGGTCGTCGTGACCGGCAGCCACCGTGACGAACTCGACACGCACCTCGGTGCCCGGCTCCGCCTCCAGGCCGACCTCGATGCGCCCTGCGTCCAGGCTCATCGCGACGGTCTCCGGCGCGGCCGTACCGTCCCCACCGAGGGCGACGGATGCGGCAGCGAACTCCGGGAAGGACTCACCAACCCGGTAGGTGTCCACCTCAAGGGGTTCGGGCAGCAGCTGCTCGACCCAGGCGAAAGTTTCCTCTTGGTTCATGTGTCCTCCTTAAGCTCCGACGTGGCCAGGCCTTAGGCCCCGGCCTCCACGGCCTCGATCGCGGCGAGCAGCACGCAGGTCGCGAAGCCGTCCATCGCCAGGCGCACCTGCTCCAGCTCCGGCATCGACGGTGCCAGGCGCAGGTTCTGATCCTTCGGGTCCTGCTTCAGCGGGAACGTCGACCCCGCCCCGGTCAGCGCAACGCCGGCCTCCTTGGCCAGCTCAACGACGCGGCCGGCGGCCCCCTCGACCACGTTGACGCTGATGAAGTAGCCACCAGCCGGGTCGGTCCACTCCGCAACACCCAGGCCGCCGAGGCGCTCCTCCAGGATTTCGACGACCGCGCGGAACTTCGGGGCCAGGGATCCCGCGTGCTTCCGCATCAGCGCGCGCACGCCCTCGGCATCGCCGAAGAACTGGGCGTGAGCCAGCTGGTTGACCTTATTCGGCCCGATGCCGCGCACGATCGCGTGGCGCTTCCACCAGTCCAGGTTCTCCTCAGAAGAGGCGAAGAAAGCCACGCCGGAACCCGCCTGCGTGATCTTGGAGGTCGAAGACATACACCAGAAACGATTCGGGTTGCCCGCCTCGGCGGCGAAGCCGAGGACGTCGTACACCGGCGGGAACTCGTCCGTCAGGGTGTGGACGACGTAGGCGTTGTCCCACACGATGCGGAAGTCCGGCGCTGCCGTCTCCAGGGACGCCAGCTCGCGGCAGACGTCCTCAGAGTAGAGAGTGCCCGTCGGGTTGGAGAACATCGGGACAGCCCACATGCCCTTAACCAGCGGATCCTTCACCAGCTCGCGGACCTGATCCAGGTCCGGGCCATCCTCGAGGAGATCCACGGTGATCATCTCGAAACCGAAGTGCTCGGTGATCGTGTGGTGGCGGTCGTAGCCCGGCACCGGGCAGATCCACTTGAGCTTCTCGCCCTGCTCCGCTGCCTCCGCAGCCTCGGCTGCCCACGGCTTGGCGGAATCGTTGGTGCCGAAGGTGTAGGCCCAGGTCACCAGGTCGAAGGCCATGTTCAGGGAGGAGGCGTCGCCGCAGACGATGTTCTCCGGGGCCACGCCGATGATTTCCGACCAGATGTTGCGGATATCCGCGATGCCGGTCAGCCCGCCGTAGTTGCGGGTGTCCGTACCATCGGCGGCGGTGAAGTTCTTGCCCGGGAGGCTGAGCAGATCCACCGCGAAGTCCAGCTGTTCGGCGGACGGCTTACCGCGGGTGAGATCCAACTTCAGGCCCTGGGCCTTGAGATCTGCGTACTTCTTCTCAACCTCGGGCTTGAGGGAAAGAAGCTGGTCACGGTCGATGTTTGCGAGCTGCACGGTGCTGACGCCTCCTGCGTATGGGGCTCAAAGAATTCTGTGGCAAATACCATTTTTGATTCTAACAAGCGCCCCAGACACGGGCTTGGTCTGTGCACACAAGCTGAGCCCCCACCAGCAGCTCCGGGTTAAGTAGCAAAAAGTGTGTCTGATTTTCAGCCTATCTGCTGGTCAGGCCGCATAAAACGGGCTTAAATAAGGTTCCAAACCTTATT